>CALGEL010000027.1 GCA_937881855.1 uncultured Clostridia bacterium
TATATTTATGCATATTTTGCAACCGTTTGCATTTTTTTCTTTTCTGTGTTAAGATTAAAAAACTTTAAGGAGATGATTTGAATGGAATTGATATGGGTTGCCGTGATCGCGTTATTGCTGGTCGCTTTGACGTTGATTATCGGCAGTGCCATCTGCTTTTATATGGCATTTTATGAGCCCCGCACCAAAAAGAATCAAAGCGCCAAGGCGATCTTGCCGCCGGGCGAATTATATGCGCCTTTTCGGGAAACCACTCGTCAATGGGCAGAAGAAATGCGGGCAATGGATTGCGAAGAACTTTATACTCGTTCCTTCGATGGTCTGCAACTCTATGGTCGTTATTTTGAATATGAGAAGGGCGCGCCGATTGAAATTATGTTCCATGGCTATCGCGGTAGCGCTGAGCGGGATCTGGCGGGCGGTGTCCGCCGCGCCTTTGCGGTGGGGCATAGTGTGATTTTGGTAGACCAGCGTACTTCGGGAAAAAGCGAAGGCAAGGTCATCTCTTTCGGCATCAATGAAAGCCGCGATTGCTTGGCGTGGGTGCAAAAAACCATCGAGCATTTTGGCTCGGATGTAAAGATTATTTTGACCGGCATTTCTATGGGCGCCGCCACCGTTCTGATCGCCGCAGGTCAACCCTTGCCTTCAAATGTGGTGGGCGTTTTGGCAGATTGCGGTTATACATCGGCAAAGGAAATCATCCAAAAAACCATTCATGATATGAAGTTGCCTGCCCGCCCGCTGTATCCGTTGGTGCGTTTGGGGGCAAAAATGTTCGGGCGGTTCGACCCCGATGAATTTTCGCCCATCCAAGCGGTGAAAAATTGCAAGGTTCCGGTCATCTTTTTCCATGGGGATGCGGATGATTATGTCCCCGCCGAAATGAGCCAAAGAAACTATGATGCTTGCCCGTCTAAAAAGAGCCTGCATTTTATCAAAGGTGCCGGCCATGGCCTTTCTTATCCGGTTTCCCCCGAAGAATACGTTTCGGCAATGAAAGAATTTTTCTATAAAGAATAAAAAACAGCATCCGTTTGGATGCTGTTTTTTATTGGCGGAGAAAGAGGGATTTGAACCCTCGCGGCAGTTAACCTACCCTACTCCCTTAGCAGGGGAGCCCCTTCGGCCTCTTGGGTATTTCTCCGTATCGTAAGCCAAAGATATGATTCAGTTTGCCAATGTATTATATAATGTTTCCTTTCAAATGTCAAGTTGAATTTAAAATCTTTCCAAAAACCTAAAAAGCAGAGCCGATAAGGCTCTGCTTTTATGGATTTACGGCATCATAGTGGGGATAACGCTTTGAATTTGACCGAAGAGTTCGGAATGTTCGCCTTGGGCGGCATTTTCCAATTCATTTATAAGAGCATTGTAGTCTTCTTCGGTAAGAACTTCTTTGAGTTGCGGATAATCGCCTTCTCTTAAATCTTCCAATGCTTCATAATAATTTTGCTCGACAATATCTTCAATCAAATCGTTGTATTTTCCGGTGGCAAGCTCATTTAATAAGGGAGCATATTCTTCACCCACCAGCTCCAATAGTTGGGGCTGCATCTGATCGATGACAGCGGAATAGTTTCCGGAAGAAATGTTGCCGAGAATGCCGACAGCTTCGCCGAAATTTTGAAATTCGGTCCCCAATACACCGTTGATGGTGGGGATCAAAAGCCCACCGATAATAGAGACAACGATAACGATGGCAACTATCGCTGCGATAGCGCGAACGATCAGCCAGGTCAAGGTGGCGCCCGCAAAGTTTTTCAGGCTCTGGCGCTTGGGCGCAAAGAGAAAAACAATGGCGGCAATAAAGCCCACCACAGGGATGGCAAAGAGAATAATCAATCCCAAATATTCCCAAAATCCGACCTTTTGCTCGGGTTGTTGGATGGGGGTGGTTTGCTCGGTAAGTACTTGTTCCATAACTTGGTTTTCCATAAAGAATCCCTCCTTTTCTTAATCATATCATATTATTCTCAAAAAAACAATAGATGAAGATCAATAACAAAATATGCAAAAGGTCTATTTTTTCGTTGCAAAACAGTGTAATTTGTTGTATGATAGCAAGCGGACGAAATATCAAAGGAGGGCAACGATGCGGGTTTTACGCTATTTGAAAAAGAATATTGTTTTCTTTATAGCGGCGATGGCGGCGCTTGTTACCTGCTTTTTTGTCCCGCCCGATGCTCAATATGGAGATTATTTCGATTGGAAAACTCTCGCCTGCCTTTTTATCACATTGGCGGTGGTCTGCGCCCTGCGGAATATTAAGTTCTTTACCATTCTTGCTCGAAAATTGGTGGTTGCCGCAGGCAACCTGCGCAGCCTTTTTTTGTTGTTGCTCACCATCACCTTTATCGGCTCGATGCTGATCGCCAACGATATGGCGCTCATTACCTTTCTGCCGCTGGGCTATTTTGCGCTTAATGCCACCAAAAACCAAAAATATATGGCATACCTTTTTATTTTGCAGAATATCGCGGCTAATCTGGGCGGAATGTTGACTCCATTCGGCAATCCGCAAAATTTGTATCTCTATTCATATTTTAATATTCCCACCGGCGAATTTTGCTTGATTATGCTCCCGCCTTTTTTGTTGGCAATCGGGATGTTGGCGGTGGCTTGTTTGTTCGTCGGCAGGGAAGAGTTAATCATCGTCGATCATTTTTCTGAAAAACTCAAAGTAGGGAAAACCGCGTTGTATCTTGCATTATTCGCCTTTTCTCTATTGATTGTTTTTCGGGTGATCCCCTTTTGGTGGGGGCTGATTTTAATCCCCGCAGTATTGCTGATTGCCGATCGCAAGGCATTGCAGATGGTGGATTATTCGCTCTTGGGCACCTTCTTCTTTTTCTTTATTTTTGCAGGAAATTTGGCGCGGATCGAGGGCGTGAATGCGTTGATTTCTTCGGTGCTTCAAAAAGAACCGTTGTTGATTTCGGCAATGTCTTGCCAGGTGATCAGTAATGTTCCTTCGGCGATTTTGCTCTCGCGGTTTACATTGGATTATCGTTCGTTGCTGTTGGGTGTGAATATCGGCGGCGCAGGAACATTGATTGCATCCCTTGCCAGTTTGATCACATTTAGCGAATTTCGGGTGCTTTACCCCGGCCATGGCAAAAGTTATTTTTGGAAATTTACCTATATCAATGCCATCTTTTTGGGTGTTCTGTTGATTGCGGCAAGATTATTTTTCATATAAAAGGCGCATTGCGCCTTTTTTTTATTGTTTTTTTTCGAAAGATTATTTATAATATAGATAGATTGTCAAAGGAGGTTGCGCAATGTCTGCTAAAAAGCCTTGTAAAATGATCGAGATCGATCCATATCTTGCCCCTTATAAAGAAGATATTTTGTTGCGCGAGACTCTTTTTGAGCAAAAGAAGAAAGAGCTGGTCGGCGGGAAGGGAAACCTTTTGCATTTTGCCAACGGCCATCGGTATTTCGGCTTTCATCGCACCGAGCAAGGCTGGGTGTATCGGGAATGGGCGCCTGCGGCAGAGCAGATGTACCTTACCGGCGATTTCAACGGTTGGTCGGCGGAGTCCTGCCCGATGCAACGGTTGGAAAACGGTGTTTTTGAAGTGGTTTTGGATGGGAAAGATGCCTTGCAGGCAGGTCAAAAGGTGCAGGCGATTGTGGTCCATCAAGGGCAATGGCTACGCCGCATCCCCCTTTATGCCACGCGGGTGGTGCAGGATCCCCAAACCCACCTTTGGTGCGCCGAATTGGAAGAACCGGATGCGGTCTTTCCTTGGACCGACCGAGGCTTCAAGCCTGCCAAAACCCCGCTGATCTATGAATGTCATATCGGTATGGCGCAGGAAAAAGGCGCGGTGGGCAGTTATAAGGAATTTACCGAAAATGTTTTGCCGCGAATCCAAAAGGGTGGTTATAATACCATTCAGATCATGGCGATTATGGAGCATCCCTATTATGGTTCCTTTGGCTATCAGGTCTCCAATTTCTTCGCCGCTTCTTCCCGCTACGGCAGTTCTGCCGATCTGAAAGAATTGATCAATCGAGCGCACCAAATGGGCATCGCTGTCCTGCTGGATGTGGTCCATTCCCACGCTGTCAAAAATACCAACGAAGGCTTGAATGAATTTGACGGAACAGTCCATCAATTTTTCCATGAAGGTCCCCGCGGTGACCATAGTGCTTGGGGAACCAAATTGTTTAATTACGGCAAGAACGAAGTATTGCATTTTTTGCTTTCCAATCTGAAATATTGGATGGAAACCTTCCATTTTGATGGGTTCCGTTTCGATGGTGTCACTTCGATGCTGTACCACGACCACGGCTTGGGCAGCGCCTTTACCGATTACAGTATGTATTTCTCAATGAATACCGATACCGAAGCGGTGACCTATCTGCAACTAGCCAACGAATTGATTCATAAGATCAATCCCCATGCCATCACCATCGCAGAAGATATGTCCGGTATGCCGGGAATGTGCCTGCCCATCAAGGATGGGGGCTTGGGCTTTGATTTTCGCTTATCGATGGGTATTCCCGACCTTTGGATCAAGATGCTTAAAGAAGTTCCCGATGAGCATTGGGATATGGGTAAGCTTTGGTATGAGCTCAATTCCCGCCGCCCCCGGGAAAAGACAGTGGGGTATTGCGAATCCCACGATCAGGCGTTGGTGGGGGATAAGACCATTATGTTCCGCCTTTGCGATGCGGCGATGTATACCGATATGAATAAGGAGAGCGCAAGCCTTGTGATCGATCGGGGAATGGCGCTGCATAAAATGATCCGCCTGCTCACTGCCTCGCTGGCAGGGGAAGGGTATCTCAATTTTATGGGTAATGAGTTCGGGCATCCCGAATGGATCGATTTTCCCCGCGAAGGCAATGATTGGAGTTATCATTATTGCCGCCGCCAATGGAGTCTTGCCGATAACAATCAATTAAGATATGGTCAACTGCGGGAGTTTGATGAGTCGATGATCGCATTGCTGAAAGAGCAAAAGGTTTTAAACCGCCCCGCCAAGTGCCTTTGGGTGCATCAGGACGATAAAGTGTTAATTTACACCAAGGGCGATCTCATTTTTGCCTTTAATTTCCACCCCGAAAAATCCTTCGAAGGGTACCGCATTCCGGCGGAAAAGAAGGGGACTTATCAAGTTTTGTTATCGTCGGATTCCGCAGTATACGGCGGTTTTTCGAGAATTGACGAAGATGTAAAGTATAAAACCTTTGCAGACGAAAACAGTCAAAACGGCTTTTTATGCTATTTGCCCAACCGCTCGGCGATTGTTTTTAAAAAGAAATAGATGATTTGATACAACCACCCCCGATAGCAGAAATGTTCGCCAAGAACATTTCTGCTATCGGGGGTGATTCTTTTTATAATTAGGAAGATTTATGCAATCTTGTCGGGCTAAAAATGAATATTATGCATAAAATGATGCATAACCCATAGATTTGTGCATATATTCCACAAATACAAGGGATAAAAGGCAATTTCCGTTGTAGATATTATAAATTCTATAAAAAAATAACAAAAAAGTGTTGCATTTTAAAAATATGTGTGGTAAGATTTATTCATCATTTTTGAATTTTATTCAATTGGAGGACATTGAAATGAATAAAGAGAACATTAAAAAGGTTGTTTTGGCATATTCCGGAGGCTTGGATACATCGATTATCATTCCCTGGTTGAAGGAAAATTATAATAACTGCGAAGTCATTGCGGTATCCGGCAATGTTGGTCAGTGCGATGAGCTGGAAGGCTTGGAAGAAAAGGCGCTCAAAACCGGCGCATCCAAACTGTATGTGGAAGATCTGAACGAAGAGTTTGTCAATGATTTTGTTTTCCCCGCTGTTAAGGCAGGCGCAGTTTATGAGAATTATCTGTTGGGTACTTCTTTGGCCCGCCCCTGCATTGCCAAGCGTTTGGCGGAGATTGCCATTGCCGAAGGCGCCGATGCTATCTGCCATGGTTGCACCGGTAAGGGCAACGATCAGGTTCGTTTTGAGCTGACCTTGAAGGCATTTGCTCCCGATCTGCCCATCATTGCTCCTTGGCGTGAGTGGGATATCAAATCCCGTGAAGAAGAGATTGCTTATGCCGAAGCGCATAACATTCCTTTGAAGATCAACCGCGAAACCAACTATTCCAAGGATAAGAATATGTGGCATCTCTCCCATGAGGGCTTGGATCTGGAAGATCCCGCCAATGAGCCTAAGTATAATGAACCGGGCTTTTTGGAGATGGGTGTTTCTCCCGAAATGGCTCCCGATGTTCCCACCTATGTCACCATCCATTTTGAAAAGGGTATCCCCACCGCCATCGATGGTGTGGAAATGAATGGGGTAGACCTGATCTGGAAACTCAACGAGCTGGGCGGCAAGAACGGTATCGGCTTGCTGGATATCGTCGAAAACCGCTTGGTCGGTATGAAGTGTCGCGGTGTTTATGAGACTCCGGGCGGCACCATCCTTTATAAAGCCCATGAGATTTTGGAAACCCTTTGCCTCGATCGTGCCACTTCTCATTATAAGGCATTGGTCGGTCAGAAGTTTGCCGAAATCATCTACGATGGTCAGTGGTTCTCTCCGCTCACCAAAGCCATTATGGCATTTGTGGACAGCACCCAAGAAACCGTCACCGGCGATGTCAAACTCAAACTCTATAAGGGCAATATGATTTTGGCATCGGTCACATCCCCGTATAGCTTATACGATCCCGAGATCGCAACCTTCGACGAAGATGAAGTTTACGATCAAAAGGATTCCGCAGGATTTATCAATCTCTTTGGTTTGCCCATCAAGGTCAATGCCAAGATGCGGAAAAAGAATAATCTTGATATCTAAATGAACAGTACGGGCTGCTGCGATTTTTCGCAGCAGCCCATAAGCAAATACAAATAATCCTCCCTTTAAAATCAGGTTTAGATGATTCGTATTTGCTATCCAAATTGAAAGGGAAATTTTTTATGGAAAAAATGTGGGCAGGTCGCTTCCAAAAAGAGCTGGATCGGGAAGCCGACGATTTTAATTCATCCATCCATTTTGATCAGCGGATGTTCCGGCAGGATATCCGCGGTTCGGTGGCGCATGCGGCAATGCTTGCCAAGCAAGGCATCTTAACCGAGCAGGAAGGCGAGGAAATTATTGAAGCGTTGGGCGGCATTTTGGAAGATTTGGAAAGCGGCGCATTGGCGATCGACTATGATGCCGAAGATATCCATATGTTTATCGAATCGGTGCTGACCAAGCGGATCGGTGATCTGGGCAAAAAATTGCATACCGCCCGCAGCCGTAATGATCAGGTGGCGGTGGATATCCGCTTATATCTGCGGGATGAAACCCAAGAGATTTTGGGCTTGATTAAAGAATTGATTGCGGCGGTGGCAGAGCAGGCAAAGGAAAATGCCGATGTCATTATGCCCGGCTATACCCATCTGCAACGCGCCCAACCCATCACCTTCGGTCATCATCTGCTGGCCTATTGCATGATGCTGATCCGCGATTGCGGTCGGCTTGAAGATGCAATCAAGCGGATGAACCAAAACCCCTTGGGCGCGTGCGCTCTGGCGGGAACGACTTATAATACCGACCGCGCCGAGACCGCGAAATTGCTGGGCTTTGACGGATATACCCTGAATAGTATCGATAGCGTTTCCGATCGGGATTTCTGCTTGGAGCTGATGAGCGCCTTTGCGGTATTGATGATGCACCTTTCCCGCTTTTCCGAAGAGATCATTTTGTGGTCCTCTTGGGAGTTCAAATTTGTGGAGTTAGACGATAGCTATACCACAGGTTCCAGCATTATGCCCCAAAAGAAGAACCCCGATATGGCGGAATTGGTCCGCGGCAAGACCGGTCGTGTCTATGGCGATCTGATGGCGTTGCTGACCACCTTGAAGGGCCTGCCTTTGGCTTATAATAAGGATATGCAGGAAGATAAGGAAGCCATCTTCGATAGCATCGATACCGTCAAAAAATGCCTGCGGGTCTTCACCCCGATGATTGCTACAATGAAGGCGATCCCCGAAAATATGTATGCCGCGGCAGGGAAGGGCTTTATCAATGCCACCGACCTTGCCGATTATCTGGTCAAAAAAGGAATGCCCTTCCGCACCGCCTATAAGATCGTGGGTCAAACGGTTGCCCGCGCCATTGATGAGAAAAAGGTGCTGGACGAGCTTTCTTTGGATACGTTGAAAGAATTTTCCCCGCTCTTTGAAGCGGATGTCTATGAAGAAATTTCGCTGGAAACCTGCGTTTCCAAGCGGATCTCCGCCGGCGGCACCGGTGCCGATTCGGTGGCTGCCCAAATTGAGTTTGTTGAGGGTTGGTTGAAATGAAAAAAGTATTTATCGATGGCAGCGCCGGAACCACCGGTCTGCGCATCCGCGAGCGGCTTGCCGCAAGGGAAGATATCGAGCTGTTGATTCTTTCCGAAGAACTGCGTAAAGACCCCGCCGCCCGCAAAGAAATGCTCAATCAAGCGGATATTGCTTTTTTATGTTTGCCCGATGATGCGGCAAGGGAAGCGGTGTCGATGATCGAAAATCCCAACACCGTTGTGTTGGATACTTCCACCGCCCATCGCACCGACCCGAATTGGTGCTATGGCTTTCCCGAGCTTTCGCAAGAACGCTATCAGGCGGTGCAGAAGGCAAAGCGGATCGCGGTCCCCGGATGCCATGCCAGCGGCTTTATTGCGCTGGTGGCTCCGCTGGTGGAAGCGGGAGCATTGCCCAAGGATGCATTGCTCACCTGCCATTCCATCACCGGTTATAGCGGCGGCGGAAAAAAGATGATCGCCCAATATGAAGATCGGGAGCTAAACCCGCTCTATAAGGCGCCCCGCCAGTATGCCTTGGGGCAATCCCATAAGCATCTGCCGGAAATGAAGGCAATCGCAGGGATTGAAACAGACCCCATCTTTTGCCCCATTGTCTCGGATTTTTATAGTGGAATGGCGGTTACCGTCCCGCTCTTTGCAAGCCAACTGAACGAAGGGTTCGGCATCGAGGAGATCAAGGAAATCTACCGCAAGAAATATCAAGGCCCGATGGTGCTTTGGAGCGAAAACCCCGACGCCGACGGTTTTTATTCCGCTGTCGCCTATGGTAATAGCGATAAAATGGAAATTACCGTTCAAGGCAATGCCGAGCGGATATTGTTGCTCGCCCGCTATAATAATTTGGGCAAAGGCGCATCCGGCGCGGCATTGGAATGTATGAATATTGTTTTGGGTGATGCACCCGATAAAAGTTTGGAATAATCAGTAGGAGAAACAGTTTATGAAGATCATCCAAGGCGGAGTCACCGCCGCAAAAGGATACAAAGCCAATGGTATCCACGCAGGCATCCGCAAGAATAAAAGCAAGAAGGATCTGGCGCTGATTTTCAGCGAAGTTCCCGCCCAAACCGCCGCGGTCTATACGACGAATTTGGTCAAGGGCGCACCGCTTACAGTAACAAAAGAAAATATTAAAAACGGCATCGCCCAAGCAGTCATCTGCAATAGCGGTAATGCCAATACCTGCAATGCCAACGGCATCGAAATTGCAAAAGAAATGTGTAACCTCACCGCCAAGGCGTTGAATTTGGATCCTTCCGATATCGTGGTCGCCTCCACCGGTGTCATCGGTCAACCGCTGGATTTAGAACCCATTGCTAATGGTATGGATGCGCTGGTTGCCGGTTTGAGCGCCGATGGCCACCCCGCCGCTGAGGCGATTATGACCACCGACACCAAATCCAAGGAAGTGGCGGTGGAATTTGAAATCGACGGTAAGACCTGCCGTTTGGGCGGCATCGCCAAGGGGAGCGGAATGATCCATCCCAATATGGCAACAATGCTGGTCTTTTTGACCACCGACTGCGCCATCGAAACCGCCATGCTCCAAAAGGCATTAAGCGGCGATGTCCAAAACACTTTTAATATGACCAGTGTTGATGGCGACACATCCACCAACGATATGGTGGTAGTGCTTGCCAACGGCTTGGCGGGGAACACCCCCATTACAGCGGAAGGGGACGCTTTTACAACCTTTATGAAAGCGCTCAACACCGTCACCGTCGCCCTTTGCAGAATGATTGCGGCGGATGGTGAAGGCGCCACCAAGATGCTGGAATGTAAGGTCTGCGGTGCTTCTGACCTGCAAACTGCAAAAATCGCCGCCAAGAGCGTCGTTTGCTCTTCCTTGACCAAAGCGGCGATGTTCGGCTCCGATGCAAATTGGGGCAGAGTCCTTTGCGCCATCGGTTATAGCGGCGCGCAGGTGGATGTTTCCAAGGTGGAATTGCATTTTGCTTCCAAAGCGGGCAAAATTTTGGTCTGCGAAAACGGAGCAGGGGTAGATTTCTCCGAAGAACTTGCCAAAAAGATTTTGTTGGAAGATGAGATCGAGATTTTGATCGACCTTCATAGCGGTGATGCCAAAGCCACCGCTTGGGGTTGCGATCTGACCTACGATTACGTTAAAATCAACGGCGATTATCGTACTTAATAAGGAGTAAAGTAAAATGCCTTTATCTTTAACCAATGCGCAACGCGCCGAAGTGCTGACCCAAGCGTTGCCCTATATCAAAAAATATAACGGAAAGGTTGTTGTCATCAAATATGGCGGAAACGCTATGATCAACGACCATCTCAAAGAGCAGGTGATGGAAGATATCGTTCTTCTTTCGCTGATCGGTGTCCGTGTGGTTTTAGTCCACGGCGGCGGCCCCGAAATCACCGAAACGATGAAAAAGATCGGCAAAGAAAGCGTCTTTTTGAACGGTCTGCGGGTCACCGATAAGGAAACCGCCGAAATCGTTCAGATGGTGCTGGCGGGCAAGATCAATAAAGGGCTGGTCAATCTGCTGGAAGTCAAGGGCGGTCGCGCTATGGGTCTTTCGGGTATGGACGATCGGATGATCCTTTGCGAAATGAAGGATGAGGCGCTGGGCTATGTGGGGAAGATCACCAAGGTGAATGTCACCCCGATTCAAGACCTGTTGGAAAAGGGGTATATCCCTGTCGTCTCCACCGTTGGTTGTGATACGGAAGGCAATGTCTATAATATCAATGCCGATACCGCCGCCGCTTATATCGCGGGCGCAATGCAGGCAGAATGTCTGATCACCTTGACCGATATCGCCGGTGTTTTGAAGGATGCCAATGATCCTTCTTCCTTGATCCCCTCGCTGGATATTAAGGAAGCCAAGGAACTGTTTGCCACCGGTGTCATTTCCGGCGGGATGATTCCCAAGGTGGAATGTTGCATCGATGCCATCAACCGCGGTGTCCGTAAAGTATTTATTATGGACGGGCGTGTGCCCCATTCCATATTGATCGAAACCCTCACCGATGAAGGTGCGGGTACTATGGTAATCAGAGAGAAGAACGCATGAATATTAAAGAAAAAGACAGTCAATATGTAGCCCATACCTATGCGCGTTTTCCGTTAGAATTGGTCAAAGGCAAAGGATCGCTGGTATGGGATAACGAAGGAAAGGAATATATCGATCTTGGGAGCGGTATCGCGGTCTCTGCTTTGGGCAGTTGCGATGCAGGCTGGATCCAAGCGGTTGAGACCCAACTTCATCAGATTCAGCATACCTCCAATCTGTTCTATACTGCCCCGCAGGCAGACCTTGCGGAGCAACTTTGCCTGCGAACAGGGATGAAAAAGGTGTTCTTCGGCAATAGCGGTGCCGAAGCCAATGAATGCGCCATCAAGGTCGCCCGCAAATATGCGGCAGAGAAAAAAGGCGCCGATTGCTATACCATTATCACCTTGGAAAATAGTTTCCATGGAAGAACCTTGGCAACCCTTGCCGCCACCGGTCAGGATGTGTTCCATCAGGATTTTCTGCCGTTAATGCAGGGCTTAGCCTATGCCCCCGCCAACGATCTGGCGGCGGTGGAAGCCCTTTGTAAGGAGCAAAAAATTGCCGCCATTATGATCGAATTGGTGCAGGGAGAAGGCGGTGTTCTGCCGCTGACTGCCGAATTCTGCCAAGGATTGCAAAAGATTGCCGACGAGCAGGATATTCTGCTCATCTGCGATGAAGTGCAGACCGGCAACGGAAGAACCGGCGAACTTTATGCCTATATGAATTTTGACCTGCATCCCGATCTGGTCACCACCGCCAAAGGCTTGGGCGGCGGCTTGCCGATTGGCGCTTGTATGATGGGTGCTCGGGTGGAAAATGTTTTGGATTTCGGCTCCCACGGTTCCACCTTCGGCGGAAATCCCGTCGCCGCCGCAGGCGCGCTTTATGTCCTTTCCCAAATTGATGAGAATTTGCTGGAAGATGTCAAGAAAAAGTCTGCGTATTTAATGGATCGCCTTTCCAAGGCGGAAGGCATTAAAAGTGTCAGCGGTATGGGTTTGATGCTTGGATTGGAAACAGTACGCCCCGCTGCCGATGTCCTTGCCGATTGCCGCGCCAACGGTGTTTTGGTATTGAAGGCAAAGGATAAGGTGCGTTTGTTGCCGCCGCTGAATATCCCGATGGAATTATTGGAAAAAGCGGTGGATGTTATTGTCAAGGTTGTAAAGGAGAACTAAAATGAATTTAAAAGGTCGTCATTTTCTGAAATTATTGGATTATACTCCTGCGGAGATGGAATATCTTATGGACCTTGCCGCCGATCTCAAAGCCAAGAAAAAAGCAGGCATTCCCCATAAACTTTGCGAAGGTAAAAATATTGCGCTGATCTTTGAAAAGACCAGTACCCGCACCCGTTGCAGCTTTGAAGTTGCCGCCTATGATTTGGGGATGGGGGTGACCTATCTGGATCCCACCGGCTCCCAGATCGGCAAAAAGGAAAGCATCGCAGACACAGCCCGTGTGCTTGCCGGCATGTACGACGCGCTGACGGGTAAGGTCACGGACGTCGGCAGCTTCGAGAGCGTGCAGAGCGCAAAGCCTGCAGTCAATTACGATTTCTTTACTGCGGACAGCGTGCTGGAATGGGGATACTGCACCGAGGCACTGGTCAGATTGCAGACAGCCAAGGGGAATCCCGAGGCATTTGACGTGAACGCCTTCAAGGCGTCCTTGGAAGCAAAGGCTTGCAATTCCATTGTCGCTTTGCGTGACGGTGACGTGCTCAAGGTGCACGCACATACCATGACCCCCGCAGACGTGCTGACGCTTTGCCAGCAGTTCGGTGAATTTTTGGAGGTCAAGGTTGAGAACATGAGCCTGCAGCACTCCGAAAAGACTGTTGCACAAGAGCAAAAGAAAAAGGTGCACAAGCTCTACGGCGTGATCGCTGTGGCGAGCGGCGAGGGCATGCATACGCTGTTCTCGGAGCTTGGCGCGGATATTATCATCGACGGCGGACAGACCGCCAACCCCAGCGCCGAGGATTTTGTGGACGCGATCGGACAGCTTGACTGCGACCACGTGCTGCTTCTGCCCAATAACGGCAACATCCTGCTGACCGCGCAGCAGGCTGCAACGCTTTGCGAGGAAATCGACGTGCGCGTCGTGCCCACCAAGTCCTTCCCGCAGGGATACAGTGCACTAGCCGTGTTCAATTCCGAGCTGGAGGATGCAGACGAGCAGGTAGAGTACATGACCGAGGCGAAAAATGCCGTGGTGTCGGGTGAGATTACCTTTGCCATCCGCGATACCGTGATCGGTGACGTCGCGGTTAAGAAGGGCGAGGCAATCGGCATTCTGGACGGTAAGCTGGTGTGCTCTTTGGCTGACGAGCAGGACGCTATGTGCGCCATGCTTGCCGAAATTGAGGATATAGAGGACAGAGAGATTCTTTCGCTGTTTGTCGGTGCGGACGTCACCGAGGACGAAAGAGTGGCAATGACCGAGGCGATTGAGCAAGCGTATGAGGACCTGAGTGTGGAAGTATTCATGGGCGGTCAGCAGGTATACCGCTATCTCGTCGCTGTAGAATGATAGGAGGAACATATGGCAACTTATAAAATCGCAATAGACACGTTGGGCAGCGATAAGGGCCCGGAAACCATTGTACAGGGTGCTTTGATGGCACTTGCCGAGAATCCCGAGCTGTCGGTCGCGCTGTTTGGTGACGAGCAGGTCATCCGCGCGCTCTTCGGTACGCAGAGCGGTGTGAAGCAGGGCTCGCTCGGTCTTATTGAGACCTATTCCGCCGCCTCCGCCATCAAGGCGGGCGATATCGCCGTCAAGACCTCTCGCGTAGAGCTTTATGATTTGCGCGTTTCTCGCGGTATGGGCGGTAAGGGC
>CALGEL010000028.1 GCA_937881855.1 uncultured Clostridia bacterium
TCGCTCTAATATCAAGGGCAATAACCGTTGCACCGGCCATTCCGAGTGCGATGCGATTATTATGGATGATGCGGTTGTCGCCGCCATTCCCGAAATCACCGCCAGCCATATCGATGCAGAGTTGATCCACGAAGCCGCCATCGGCAAGATCGCAGGGGAGCAACTGATTAAGTTGATGACCTTGGGTCTGACCGAAAAGGAAGCGGAAGAGCAGATCGTCAACGGATTTTTGAAATGATCGATACATCGCTGGTCTATATCGAGCATCAAGGCTGCTACCTGATGCTCCATCGCATCAAAAAAGAAAAGGATGTTAATAAGGATAAGTGGATCGGCATCGGCGGGAAGTTTCTGCCCGATGAGATGCCCATAGAGTGCGCCCTGCGGGAAACGATGGAAGAAACAGGGCTGACCCTGATCGATCCCCGCTACTGCGGCATTGTCGATTTCAAAAGTGAAGGGTGGCCGGAAGAGCGGATGCATTTGTTCCATGCGGAGCGGTTTGAGGGAACACTCAAAGAGTGCGATGAAGGAACATTGGAATGGGTCCCCATCGCAAAAATGAACGATCTTCCCCAATGGGAAGGAGACCGCATCTTTTTGCGATTACTGCAAGAGAAAGTCCCTTTTTTCCACCTGCAATTAGCCTATCAAGGCGATGCCTTGGTGGCAGCAATATTGAATGAAAAATCGTTGCTTTAATAAGCAACGATTTTTTTGCAACAATTTACCAATTTGAGTCGTATTCTTTATAGAAAGGAAGGGATTTTATGAAAAAGGTATTTGCAATTTTTTCAATGATGGCACTTTTAATCTCCTGCACCGGCTGCGTGAAAGCCTATACCGACCAAGCGCCGATTTTATATATCACTTTGGGTGATCAGGTATATGAACAAAAAGGCGGTGTTTCTAGTTACAGCAAAAAGGACTTGTTCTCTTGGTCTGAAACGGAAATGCTTGCTTCATTGGTTTCTCCTTTGGATAGGGAGTATACCCCCATCCATACCCAAGAGAAATTTGTTTCTTTTCGGATCGATGAAAAGCCTAAATCAATGTCGTTAAAATATTATAAGGGTGAAGCGTTGGGTAAAAGTTACGCGGATTTCGAATCAATGTTGATCGAGCCGGATGGAGATCAATGGCCGTTGCAAAAGGGTGAAAATATTTATGAACTTTGCGTAAGTTGGAAAAATGGCGTCAGCAGCCGAAATGCCCGCTATTGCTTTTATATCGTTGCAGAATAATAAAAACGGAGTGTAATTTTACACTCCGTTTTTTATAATATTTACAGGTCGCAACCGACAATATCGTCTAAGGTTTCGCGACGAACGACGACCCGACATTCGCCGTCTTTGATCATTACGATGGGGAGACGGGGGATGCGGTTATAGTTAGATGCCATAGAGTAGTTATAAGCGCCGGTGGTCAACACCGCAAGAATATCGCCCCGCTTCATTGATGCGGGCAGAGAAACTTGGGGCTGGATGATATCGCCGCTTTCGCAGAACCGACCTACCACGTCGTAAACGACGCTACAAGGCTCGTTCATCTTTTCGGCGGCGCAAAGGGTATAGGTCGATTGATAAAGGGCGTAGCGGGGATTATCGCCCATTCCACCGTCGACAGAAACATAGTTCTTATAGCCGGGAATGGTCTTGACTGCGCCGACAGTATAAAGGGTGATCCCCGCATCGGCGACAATGCTTCTGCCCGGCTCCATCCGAATGGCAGGCAAGGGGAGATTTAATGCGGCGCATTGCTCTTTGACAAAGGCGGCAACTTCATGGATATTGGCGGCGATATCAATCTCGGGATCGCTTTCCAGATAGCGAACACCGTAGCCACCGCCTAAATCCAATTCTTCTGCCAAAAATCCATATTTTTCGCGGATATCGGCAATGAATTTAAGCATAATCTCTGCCGAGCGCAGGAAGGTATCGGAATCAAAGACCTGAGAGCCCACATGGCAATGGAATCCCGCCAACCGAATGTTTTTGCAGCTCAGCGCCAGCTTGGTGATCTCTTCTGCCTGATCGGTCTCGATGGCAGAGCCGAATTTGGAATCGACCTTGCCGGTATTGACCGCTTCGTAGGTATGGGTATCGATACCGGGGGTCAGCCGCAGAAGAATTTTTTGGGTGATCCCCTTTTCGGCGGCAATGGCATTGATTGCCAATACTTCTTCGGGATGGTCGGCTACAAAGCAACCGAGTCCGTTTTCCATAGCAAAGGCAATGTCGGCATCGGTTTTATTGTTACTGTGGAAATAAGCGTTCTCCATCGGGAAGCCTGCTTTTTTTGCGGTATAGATCTCGCCGCAGGATACAACGTCGATGCCCATCCCTTCGCTCTTGGCAATGCGGTAGATCTCCATAAAGGATGCCGCCTTGCTGGCATATAAGGGAAGCGCCGCCTCACCAAAGGCGGCCTTCATCGCATTATAATAGGTTTGGCAGTTCTTGCGGATGCGCTGCTCATCCATCAGGTAGAGCGGCGAACCGAATCTGCGCAAAAGCTCTGCAGCATCCATTCCCGCAAAGAGCAAATGCCCTTTGGGAGAAACAGAAAGATTGTTGCAAATCATAAAGGTGACAAGGATCATCCAAACCTTAGTTTTAAAAAGGCGGATTTCCGTTTCCTCCTTGTTAAAATATTTGCCAATGCGTCGGCACTGGTCGAGTTTTATGTCTTGATGAAGCAAAAATCCGCCTTTTTAAAATCTCCGACCTCAAAGCGTGGAGATTTCGAGGAGTTTTTGTTCATCTTTTTTGCAGATAGGCCGGCGCCTATCAAGGAAAAATGGGCGAAAAGTACCGAAATCTTCCGCTTTGAGGCAAGATTTGGGTGATCTTTGTCACCTCTTAATCCTTTATGCTTTCGGTTCAAATTCCTTATAGATCGCTTTCATTGCGGTTTCAAGGTCTTTCTCTTCAATACCGACAATGATGTTCAGCTCGCTGGAACCTTGGTCGATCATACGAATGTTGATGGATTCTTTGGCAAGGGCGCTGAAAACGCGGACCGCCGCGCCGGGCTTACCGGTCATTCCGCGACCAACGATCGCAACCAATGCCAAATTTTCATGCACCCGAATGGTATCGGGGCGGACGGTGCGTTGCATATCGGCGATGATCATATCCATCTTGCCTTCCAATTCTTTGGAATTGACAACGACGGTGATGGTATCAATGCCGCTGGGCAGATGCTCAAAGCAGATGCCGCGACGCTCTAAGGTTTCCAAAACACGCCGACCGCAACCGACTTCGGAGTTCATCATATCCTTTTCGATGCAGATGGCGGTGAAGCCTTTTTTACCTGCAATACCGGTGATCAATCGATCCCCGCTCAACCCTTCGGCGTGGGGGACAATCATTGTACCCTGATCTTCGGGGGCGTTGGTATTGCGAATATTGATGGGGATACCGGAACGGCGAACGGGGAAGACCGCATCTTCATGCAGAACGGTGGCGCCCATATAGGAAAGCTCCCGCAATTCCCGATAGGTGATGAAATCGATGGGGGCGGGGTTTTCGACAATGCGGGGATCTGCCATCAGCATTCCCGAAACATCGGTCCAGTTTTCATAAAGATCGGCATCGGTGGCTTCGGCAACAATGGAGCCGGTGATATCCGAACCGCCGCGGGAGAAGGTTTTGATCTCGCCGTTGGGCAGAGAACCATAGAAACCGGGGATGACCGCGCGGGGGATCATTGCCAAGCGATTTTCGATGACGGTATTGGTCTTTTTGCTATCCAATTTGCCGCTTTCATCAAAGAAGATGCATTCTGCGGCGTCCACAAAGGGAATGCCCAAAAATGCGGCCATAATCATCGAGTTGAAATATTCGCCGCGGCTGGCAACATAATCGGAAGAGGTGCCGCCTGCGATGGTCTTTTCCACTTCGTCTAATTCCGCATCGATGGAAAGATCCAGCCCTAAATCGGCAATGATGCCTTGGAACCGCTCGCGGATGCGGCGGAAGGTATCGTCGAAGGGGTTGCCTTCTTCTGCCAGCGCGTGGCAGCGAAGCAGAAGGTCGGTGACCTTTTCATCTTCATAAAAGCGTTTGCCGGGCGCGGAAGCGACGACATAACGGCGCTCCGGTTCTGCGTTGATAATATCGGCAACCTTGCGGAATTGATCGGCATCCGCCAAGGAACTGCCGCCGAATTTTAATACTTTTAACATAATCGTTCTATCCTAACTTAAAATTTAATTAAATCTTGCATATTATATAAGCCTGCCGGCTTGCCGCAAAGAAATTCGGCGGCGGCCATCGCGCCATCGGCGAAGAGGGCGCGGCTATGGGCTTCGTGCTTTAAGGTAATGGTCTCGGTATCGGTACCGATCAATACTTCGTGGGTGCCCACAATGTTGCCCATCCGAACGGCATGGATGCCGATCTCTTGGGCGGTGCGCTTGCCCTGGCCGCTTCTGCCCATGGCAAAGGTGGCGGCATTGCGAACACACTTGATGGCGTTGGCAATCATCAAAGCGGTGCCGCTGGGGGCATCCAGCTTGCGGTTATGGTGGGTTTCCACAATTTCGATATCGGCATGGGGATAAACCGCGGCCGCCTTTTTGGCAAGTTCGGCCAAAAGCGCCACGCCCACCGACATATTGGCAGAAAAGAAGACCGCAGTTTCCTTCGCGGCTTCCTTAATCATTGCCAATTCTTTATCGGTATGCCCTGTGGTGCAAAGGACAACAGGGATTTTATTCTTGGTTGCATATGTCAGCAAGGGCTTGACCGCAGAATGATGGGAAAAATCGATAATGCAATCCGCCCCGGCAGGAACCTGCTCTAAGGTTTGGAAATGGGGAAATCCGCTATCGTTGCCGCCCTGATCGACGCCCGCATGCAATTTAGCTCCGCGTATGCCTTCTTCGGTCAATCGACGGACTTCCGAGCCCATTCTTCCGGCAATGCCGTAGATAATGATGTTCATACCTTCAAACCTTCCTTGCGCATCAGATCCAGCAGATGAGCCTCATTGGCTGTTTCCATCGGGGTAAGGGGGAGGCGCAGATGATTTTCGCAATAACCCATTGCCGCCATTGCTGCTTTGACAGGAATGGGGTTGACTTCGCTAAAAAGCGCATGGATCATCGGCAGATAATGCAGTTGCAGTGCATTGGCGCCCTTAATGTCGCCGGCAAAGAAGCGATCGCACATTTCGACGGTTTCTTTGGGGAAGACATTGGAAAGAACTGAGATAACACCGATACCGCCCAACGCCATAATGGGAATAATCTGGTCATCGTTGCCGGAATAGATATCCATTTTATCGCCAACCATCATTGCGGTATCTGCAACCTGGGAGATATTCCCGCTGGCTTCCTTGATGGCAACAATGTTGGGATGCTCTGCCAATACCTTGCAGGTTTCGGGCTGAATGTTGGTGCCGGTTCTGGAAGGTACATTATAGAGAATCATCGGCTTATCCACCGCATCTGCAACAGCGGTATAAGAAGCGATTAAGCCGCCTTGGGTTGCTTTGTTATAATAGGGGGTTACAAGCAATAACCCATCCGCACCGGCGCTGCAAGCATACTTGCTCAGCTCGATGGCATAGGAGGTATCATTCGAGCCTGTCCCTGCAATGACGGGTACGCGCCCATCGACGGTTTTGATGGTGAAGTCCAAAACTTCCCGATGCTCTTTATCGGTCAGGGTGGAGCTTTCGCCGGTAGTCCCTGCGGCGATGATGGCATTGACGCCGCTTTCAATCTGCCAGTTCAGCAGTTTTTTATAATTCTCGTAATCCACACCCATCTTGGTCATCGGGGTGATGATTGCGGTTCCGACACCTTTAAAAATCGGTTGATGAGACATTTTAAAAATCCTCCTAAAAAAATAAATGACCGTTGCTGAAAATGCGGCAACGATCCCTTACTAAGCCAAAGGTTTGGCAGGGGTCCCCGCCAAAGTATAGTAAAAGATAGCTCTCCGCCTTAGCGACAACATCGGGAATCTTATTTCCCGCTGCCAGATCGACCCTTTGCCATAGATCGTCTTCGGCACCCATCCCTTTCTTTTTACCGCGCTTTTGGCATAAAGCGAAATAGATAAAAATACTGATGATGCAATGCACCTCTATCAACAACAATATATTACAATATTATAATAGAAAAGTCAATAAATTTTGCGATTTTCGTTTGACATGATAACTTTTACAAATGCCGCCTCGGAAATTTGTTGGTTTTGCCCTAAAAAGTACCGAAAAGTGTAATTTTACACCGTTATTTGGGGCAAATTTCCACCACTTTTAATGTATTTTGATCCACTTTGAAGCGAATTTCATACCCGCCGAATTCCATTCCGAAGATGCGCTCGGGATCGTCGGTATAGCCGGGGCGGGGATCCTGCTCCAATAAAGCCAGAAGCCCCGCACGTTTTTCTTGGGGGATCTGATCCAATAAATTGGATGGGCAATCCACCGCGACCGTTCCTTCGCCTTCCTTAAATCCAAATCCGCCCAGCGCATCGGGGTGGGCATCGGTATAGGGAAGGTAGGGCTTGATATCGTAGATTGGGGTACCGTCCATTAAGTCTGCGCCCGAAACGTAAAGGATTGGTCCTTGCGGTGTGGATAATTCGATCCGCTCGATCTTTACCGAAGATAGCCCCAAAGGATTGGGGCGGTTGGGGGAGCGGGTGGCAAAAACGCCCATCCGTTGATTGCCGCCCAGCCGCGGCGGGCGAACAGTGGGACTCCATCCTTCGCTCTGAAACTCAGAAAACTGCCAGATTAACCAAAGGTGAGAATACCCTTCCAAGCCCCGCAGCGCATCTGCGTTGCGAAATTCGGGGGTGAAGACGATTTTGGAGAGCACCTGCTCCACCAACCCGCTTTGGCGGGGAATACCGAATTTGGCGGTGAAATCATTATGAATATGGGCAATGGGCCTGATCTGTATAGTTTCCATCCTTTACACCTTTCGCTTCTGATAATTTCATTGTATACCAATCTTAAAATGTTGTCAATAATGGAGTAAAACCGAATTCTTAAAGAAAATTAAGGTGCATTTTATGAGCCGGAATGATATCATTATAGAGGCGTGATTTATTTTGTGTATTATTTAAAGGAGTATAGATATGAGTGAATTTGTTATCTTGACCGATTCCGGTTGCGATCTTACCGCCAAAATGGCCGAGGAGTTGGAGTTGGTGGTTCTGCCCCTTTCGGTCACCGTCAACGGAACGGAATATCATAATTATCTCGACGAGCGGGAGATCAGCCATAAGGATTTCTATGCGCTGCTGCGGGACGGACACACCGGCAAGACTTCTGCCATTAATTTGGATACCTTCAAACAAGCAATGGAGAGTATTTTAAAGGAAGGGAAGGATGTTCTTTATCTGGGCTTTTCTTCCGGTTTGAGCGGTACTTATCAGGTGGGCGCGCTGGCCGCCGAAGAGATGGCGGAAAAATATCCTGAGCGCAAGATTTTATGCGCCGATACCCTTTGCGCATCGCTGGGTCAGGGGCTGCTGGTATACTATGCAGTAATGCAAAAGCGGGCGGGCAAAAGCATCGAAGAAGTGCGGGATTTTGTTATGGAAAACCGCCTGAACCTTGCCCATTGGTTTACCGTCGATGACCTGAACCATTTAAAGCGGGGCGGGCGTGTTTCCGCCACCACCGCGATGGTCGGTACGCTTTTGAGCATCAAGCCGGTGTTGCATGTGGATGATGAAGGGCATTTGATTAATATGGAAAAGGCCCGCGGCCGCAAGGCATCCATTCAGCGTTTGGCGCAAAAGGTTTTGGAAGATATGTTGGAGCAGGATCAGCCTATCTTTATCAGCCACGGCGATTGCTTGGAAGAAGCAGAGCAGTTGGCAGATCTTCTGCGGGGTAAGGAGCATATCGGCGAAATTGAGATCGGCTATGTCGGTCCGGTCATCGGTGCCCACGCAGGCGCGGGTGTTCTGGCAATTTTCTACCTTGGTAAGAATAGATAAAACTTGACAAATTCAGGTTTGCGACATATAATAGAGTCTGTAATTTGACAGTTCGCAAGAGAGTGCGCAGAAAAAAGAGGGGAAGAGCAACCATTCTTTTTGCTGTGCACTTTTTTTGAAAGCGAGGGAGATAGATGAAAAACAATATTGTTGCGTGGGATGTCATTACCAATTTTGTCATCGATGCCTTTAAGGGCTATGGGGTTCCCGAAGAAGATGCCAAGATCTGCGCCGATGTTCTGCTGGAATCGGATAAGCGGGGGATTGAATCCCACGGTGTCAACCGCTTTAAGCCGGTCTATTTAGATCGCATCAAGGCAGGCATCCAAAACCCTGTGACCAACTTTGAGATTATTAAAGAAACCCCCACCACCGCTGTGGTGGATGGTCACGACGGTATGGGTCAGGTCATCGGCTATAAAGCGATGCGGATGGCGATCGATAAAGCGAAGGAATATGGTATGGGGATGGTGGTTGTCCGCAATTCCTGCCATTATGGGATCGCCGGTTATTATACATCTATGGCGGCCAAAGAAGGCTGTGTTGCTCTGACCGGCACCAATGCCCGCCCCACGGTCGCCCCCACCTTTGGGGTGGAAGGAATGTTTGGTACCAACCCCTTAACGTTGGGTGTTCCCACCGACGAAGATTTTGATTTTAACTTTGATGCGGCTTCTTCCACCTATCAAAACGGAAAGTTGGAGTATTATGCCCGCATCGGCAAGGATGCGCCCAAGGACGCGCTGATCTGCCCCGACGGCAAGACCTATGAAGGCTCTTCCGCCGATGCCCTTAAAACAATGGCGCGGCGGGAAGCGGCCCTTTGCACCTTGGGTGGCCCCGGTGAAGAGCAATGCGGATATAAAGGGTATGGCTTTGCAATGTTTGTGGAGCTGCTTTCTGCGGTATTGCAGGACGGAAGCTATGGCAAGAGCCTGACCGGTCTGGATGAGAATGGAAATAAGGTTCCCTTCCGCCTTGGGCATTTCTTCATCGCCATCGACACCGATCATTTTATGGGTGAAGAAACCTGCCGCAAGAAAGCGGGCGATATCCTGCGGGATGTCCGCGCCTCCAAAAAGGCGCCCGGCGAAGAGCGGATATATACCGCCGGCGAGAAGGAGCATTTGGTGCGTCTGGCCCGCAAGGACGGTGTACCCATCAATGAGTCGGTGCAGGCGGAGATGGTCGCTGTACGCAACGAATTGGGGCTTACCCAATATGTATTTCCGTGGGAAGAGTGAGGGATAGAAAATGAAATTTAAAACATTTTTAGAAAGCAAGTGTGGGCGGAGCCTTTATTGGTCGGTTCTGATTTTGCTGGCAGCGGTGTTCCTTTTATCGGGATTGACCATTGCTCTTTATTATTTTGATGGGCATCATAGCCAAGCGCAATATCAGCAACTTGCCCAGATGGTGCAGACGGATGTGGCCCGCCCCGAAGAAACGCCGCTGACTGCTGCGGAAAAATATGCGCCGCTTTTGGAGCAGAATGAAGATTTTATCGGCTGGGTCCGTATCGATGGGACGCAGGTGGATTATCCGGTGGTCCAAAAGATGGATAAGAAAAATTATTACCTGCGGCGTGGTTTTGATAAAAAGTACAGTTATTATGGTGTCCCTTATGCCGTTGAAGATACTTCTTATAAAGAAGCAGATAACCTGGTCATTTATGGGCACCATATGGATAATGGCTCAATGTTCTCCGATCTGGCGCAGTATACATCGACAGCATTTTATCAAGAGCATAAGCAAATTCAGTTTGATACCATCGATGGATTTGGTACCTATGAGATCATCGCAGTGATTAAAACTGTGGCGGGCGGTGAAAATGAATTTCATTATTATAAGTTTTCCAAAGCCGCATCCCAAGAAGAATTTGATGCTTATGTAGCCGAATGTAAGGCGCGGAGCCTTTATGATATCGATATCTCCGCTCAATATGGCGATAAATTGATCACCCTTTCGACCTGCGAATATTCCAAAGAGAACGGGCGATTGGCAGTTATTGCAAAGAAAATTAACTAAATAAAAAAGCTGTGTAGAATTTCTACACAGCTTTTTTTATTGTACTTTATTATTATTTCTCGGCTTTGTTCTTGGGCTTTCTGAGATAAACACCAATCAACATAATAACCGCGAAAAGGATGAGATAGAACAAGACGGGGAAGGAGAATGCGCCGTTTGCTTTTGCCTGAATATAGGGGGTGATACCGTGGGCATAGACCGCCGCGAACACCATAAAGCCACAAGCAAGAGTTGCAATGGAGGGCAGCAGGAAGCGTTTTACAAAGCCCATTTCTTTTTCCTTGATCATCCAGCAGATGAACATGGGAATATAGAAAGCGTAGGCGGTAACGATGGGCAGCTCGGAAGAATCAAAATTGAAATATCCGAACCAACCGCCGTCGGTCAGGTTGGCACCATAGAAGTATACCAACCAAAGGGCGCATACCAAAAGACCCCAAATGGAAGAGTTGGTTACCATGTTGGTCTGGGGATCGATTTGCTTGAACAGGTTGGGTTTGGGACCTTCTTCGCGGGAAGCGATGGAGAACATGCAGCGGGTGGCTGCAACCATCAGACCGTTCAAGGTTCCAAGGCAGGAGATGACGATGCAGATATTCAGAATCGTTCCGCCGACACCACCGAAAATGTTGCTGAATGCAGTAGTTGCGCCTTCTTCGATCAGAACAGCGTTTGTTGCGCCGCCGGCAACACCGATGTAATACAGAACATAAGCGATAACAACAATGAGAGAACCGACAATCAAAGCGATGGGCAAGTTTTTCTTTGCATCTTTCAGCTCTGCATTGATAGATGTGGCGCAGATCCAGCCTTCATAAGCAAAAACAGTAGCAACAACAGCGGCAAATAATCCTGCGCTGGTACCACCGGGAATGACAGAAACGATGGTGGAGAAGTTGGTGGGCAGAGTGCCGTTGATCAAACCGACGGTGGTTCCCACAATCGCCATCAGGAAGATGGGGATCAGCTTAATAATGGTAGCGCTGATCTGGAATTTACCGGCAAGCTTGGGGGAAAGAGCGTTCATTGCATATGCTGCAATCAGGAAGAAGCCGGCCAAAATCATGACCTCGGCGCTAACCAAGCTCCAACCGAAAATGACACCGAAATATCTTGCCGAAACCCAAGCAAGAACCGAAGTCATACCGGGATAGTAGATATTGGTCATAAACCATGCCAACATGTAGGCATACGATTTACCGCAGGTGGCCTCAGCATAGTCCACAACACCACTGACCTTTTCATATTTGGTCGCCATCATTGCAAATTGCAGCGAGCAAATAATCATCAAAAGGCCGGTGATGACCCATGCCAAAATACCGAGCGGCATATTTCCGCCTGTGGCGGCCAGAACGTTTTGGGCTTTAAAGAAAACACCCGAGCCGATGACGGTACCTACAACCATACAAATGGCGGTTAGGACACCGTACTTCTTTTGTAATTTTTCCATAATAATCCTCTCCTATTATGTATTAGTAGATTTATTATAACAAAACAATACCGATTTGTAAACAAAAATTTATCACATTAAACAAAAAATACGCTAAATAAATAAAAAAGATGCACGAAATTTTCGTGCATCTTTTCAATATTTTTAAAAATTAGCGTTGGACGCGGCCGGAACCGTCGCCACCGGCGAGTTTTTCGATCTCGGCAACACCGACACGGTTGTAGTCGCCTTCGATACTATGCTTCAAAGCAGAAGCGGCAACCGCAAATTCGATGGCTTCCTGGGTGCTCTTGCCGGAAAGCAGAGCATAGATCAAGCCGCCGCCGAAGGAATCGCCACCGCCGACACGGTCGACAATACGCAGGTGGTAGGTCTTGGAGAAGCAATAGTTCTCACCATCGTAGAGCATACCCGCCCAATCATTGTCGCTGGCGGAGATGGAGGTGCGCAGGGTGATGGCAACCTTCTCAAAGCCGAATTTATCCATCAACTGCTTGGCTACGGATTTATATCCTTCGTGGTTGAGCTTACCGCCATAGATATCGGTATCCTCAGCTTCAATGCCGAAAACATCCTTGGCATCCTCTTCGTTGGAGATGCAAACGTCTACATATTGGCAAAGATCGGTCATCGCTGCGCGCGCTTCTTCGCGGGTCCAGAGCTTGCCGCGATAGTTCAGGTCGCAGGAGATCTTGACACCCTTTTTCTTTGCGGCGATGCAAGCCTCGCGGCAGATCTCCACAACGTTGGCGCCCAGCGCCGGAGTGATGCCGGTGAAATGGAACCAATCGGCGCCCTCGAAGATGGCATCCCAATCAAAATCGGAAGCGGATGCTTCCTGAATGGCGGAATGAGCGCGGTCATAGATGCAGACCGAGCCGCGTTGAGATGCACCTTTTTCCAAGAAATAGATGCCCACACGCTCGCCGCCGCGAACGATTTTAGAAGTGTCTACACCGAAATAACGCAAAGAGTTTATCGCCGACTGACCAATCGCGTGCTTGGGCAGTTTGGTGACATAGACGCTATCCATACCATAGTTGGCAAGGGAGACCGCCACATTGGCTTCGCCGCCGCCGAAGGTGGCTTGCATCTGGTCATTTTGGAAGAAACGATAATAGCCGTTGGGGGCCAAGCGAAGCATAATTTCGCCGAAAGTAACGATTCTGCTCATAAAATTAACCCTCCATCTTTTCCAAAGCTTCCTTCACAAAGAAGCTGCCGCCGATGGCTTCGATTTTATCAAAAGCCAAAAACTCATCGATATTGCTGCGATCCACACCGCCGGTGGGGATAAACTTGATTTGGGGGAAGGGAGCAGACAATGCTTTCAAAGCGTTCAAGCCGCCATAGATGTTGGCGGGGAAGAATTTTACAGTGGTAATACCCAATTCCAAAGCCTGCATAATCTCGGTGGGGGTAACGCAGCCGGGATAGTAGGGAATATTACGCTCGATGCAGATTTTAGCAACCGCAACAGACAAGCCGGGAGAGACAATAAACTGCGCGCCGGCAGCCAGAGCGGCTTCGCATTGCTCGGCATTGATGACAGTACCTGCGCCGATGCTCATATCGGGATAGTTCTTGCATGCATATTCGATCGCTTCGGCAGCGCAAGCGGTGCGGAAGGTGATCTCTGCGGTGTTGATGCCGTTGTTCTTCAAAGCAGTCAAAATCTTATCGGTTTCGGAAAGCTCTTTGATGACAACTACGGGTACGAATTTTTCCATTTTTATATCTCCTTTAAAATGATTTACTTAATTATACACCCGAATAGGCGGAAAATCCACCATCAACGGGTAAAACAACGCCGGTAATGAAGCCTGCGGCTTTTTCATTGACTAAGAAAAGCAATCCGCCTTCCAACTCTTCGGTTTCACCAAACCGTCCCATCGGGGTGGCGGCAAGGATCTTGCCGGTACGGGCGGTGGGGGTTCCATCGTCGTTCCAGAGCAGCTTGGCGTTTTGCTTGGTGGAGAAGAAACCGGGCGCAATGGCGTTGACACGAATCCCTGCGCGGGAGAAATGAACCGCCAACCATTGGGTGAAATTGGAAATAGCCGCTTTGGCGCCGGAATAGGCGGGGATCTTGGTGAGCGGGGTATAGGCATTCATCGAAGAGATGTTCAAAATGCTGCAACCTTCTCTGCCAAGCATTTGGCGGGCAAAGGCTTGGGTGGGGATCAAGGTGCCTAAAAAGTTCAGGTTGAATACAAATCCAACGCCGTCGGCATCCAGATCAAAGAAGCTTTTGGTATCGGCATCGATATCGCCTGCTTCATAATATTCCTTATCGGTGGTGGCTTTGGGGTTATTGCCGCCCGCACCGTTGATCAGGATATCGCAGGGGCCGAAATCGGCAGCAACCGCATCGGCAACTTCATAGCAAATGTCTTTATTCAGAACATTGCAGGAATAGGCCTTGGCGATACCGCCTTCGGCGATGATCTCTTTGGCATAGCCGTCGGCGGCTTCAAAGTTGAGATCCAACAAAGCAACCTTGGCGCCCGCTCTTGCCAAAACCTTGGCAAAGTGGCTGCAAAGAATGCCGCCCGCGCCGGTGACGACCGCCACCTTACCCGAAAGATCGGTATTTAAAACATTATTTTTCATTATTTATTCTCCTTAAGCAACCGCGAATCATCCGAACCTGATTTTAAGGGGAGGATTTTCGCCTTTGCTGTGTTAAAATACTCGCCCATCCGAAAGGATGCGCTGCGTTTTGTGCCT
>CALGEL010000029.1 GCA_937881855.1 uncultured Clostridia bacterium
TATCAAATGCGGGGTTGATGCGGTAGTAGTTTTTGCTGTCCAGATGGCGGCGAACTTGGGTTAAGGCTTCGCCAAAGCGTTGGAAATGGTTAATTTCCCGCTGCCGCAAAAACTTGATGGGATCCCGTACATCGGGGTCTTTGATCAGCCGCAGCAGGTTATCATAGGTGGTTCTCGCCTTCTGTTCGGCGCCCATATCTTCAAAAAGGTCGGTGATGGGGTCGCCCTTGGATTGAAACACTGTCGCGCTGAAGGGCTCGCCGCTTGCCGCCTGCGGCCAGAGTCCTGCGGTATGGTCCACATAGTAATCCGCAAAGCCCTGCGCTTGAATTTCATCGGCGGAAAGGCCCTTTAAAAGCTGACGAACAATGGTGGAAACGATTTCCATGTGTGCCAACTCCTCGGTGCCGATGTCCGTCAGTGTGGCGCAGACATCACTATACGGCATCGCGTAGCGTTGGGAGAGATAGCGCAGGGATGCGCCGATCTCGCCGTCGGGACCGCCGAATTGGCTCATAATGACCTTTGCCAGCTTGGCATCGGGCTTTTTAATATCTACAGGGTATTGCAACCGTTTCTGATAAGTCCACATCGGTTATTTCCCTCCTTCCCAGGGCCAGGGGCCTTCTGCCCATGCCCAACGGTCGCCCATAACACCGTTTTCGGGGTCTAGGGGGCCATATTTTTCTTGATACAAGTCCATTGCTTCCCGATACAGTTTGGCTTTGCGGCGGTAAAAATCCAGCGCATCGCGGTTATCGGGATGGGTGTTTAAAAAGAGGCGGGCGTCATCCAAGGCAAAGCCGTTGGCATAGACCGCGTTCATTGCTTTTTCCCGATCGGTCATTCCCGCACACCTCCTTTAAAGGGCAGATCCAACTGCTGAAAAAGGGTGCCGCGATGCAGCGCCTCTTCGACAGGGTATAGTTGCGCCCAAGGCTGTGAGTGTACATATGCCATCGCCAAATATTGATTGCCTGCTTCCATCGGGGGATGGGCAGGATGCGGCGGGGGGCATTGGGGCTTGGGCGGAAGATCCGATTGATATCGGAGCGGCGGGCTCAATAGATCCCGCAGATCAAAATCATCCATAGTTTTTCTCCTTTCTGTATTTGAGTGAGGGCACTCCTTTTATTCTACGAAATTTCGGGGAAAAGGTGCGAAAAATCCTGTTTACATTCGGTTTTGAGTGTGTTATACTTTATAAAGATATAAAATGGAAAGGAGTTTTGCAATATGGCAGCTCAAAAAGAAAAATTGCCCTTTACCATGTATAAAGGTTATCCTCTGGTCCGCAGCGGAAATAATATTTACTATGGAGATCCCAAGGATCCGTATGTGATCTTTATCAGCATTCTGGCGACCGACGGATCTGCCGATGAGATCCCCACCAAAGTTTCGGTGGAGTTGCTTTCCACCGATGAGAGCGTCTCAATCTTCGAGCGGTCTCAAAAGAGAGGCGAAAAAGCCAGCCTGTATGAAGCGTTGGATATCGGTCTGATCTGGTTGCAACGCGCCCTTTCTAAGAAATGAGTTTAATCTTTAAACTGCTTTCTGCCCTTTTGACCACAAGCGCGGTGAAGGTTTTGCCGGCGATCGGGCTTGTGTGGCTGGCATTGAATATTCTTTGCTGGGTGCCGGGCGCAATCGGTTTGCGTTCGCTGGGGCGCAGGGCGGGGGTCTACCCCCTTTATACCGCCTGCTATCCCAATGGGCAGATTTATTATACTCTGCGACTTGCCCGTATGGAGTGGCTTGCTCGCCGCACCGCTTGGTTGATCTGGTGGTCGCTGGTGCCGGTGGCGGTGAGTGTGGCTTGTCTTACTTGGTCGGCGGTCTTTCATCTGCAAGCGGTTCGCCCATTATTCGGGCTGGCCTTGGTGTTCATTGCGGTTTTTGCGTTGATGATTGCGCTGATCTTTTATATCAGTGTGCGGATGCTGGAATTTCAAGCGTTGCAAAAGCTTTTGAAAAACAAAGCGATTTTGGCCATCTGCATCATCGGGACGATTTTCGCCATTCCCCTGCAACGCATCTTTTTATTCATTAAGGCAATAAAAAAATGACCTCTTTCGAGGTCATTTTTTTGTTTAACATTTTATGCGGTGTAGCCAATGATGTTCATGGCGATAACGCAGATGCAGATCAATACAGACAGCAAAACGGTGATCTTATTCAGAACAGCATCGCGAGAACGATTCTTATTCTTGCTGAAATAGCTATCAGCATCGGAACCGCCTGCCATAGCGCCCAAGCCCTGAGACTTGCCCTGCTGGATCGATACACATACAATGATTGCGACTGCCAAAACCAAAATCGCAGAACCAAAGATATATAAAGCCATTGTTTTTTCCCAACCTTTCGTCTATATATAAGCGTAGTTTATTTTATCATAATATATATAAAAAAGCAAGACCTAATTTTATTGTTGATAAGGAAAAAAATAATTTAATGTAACCTTGTCGAAAAAAGGTTATAAACAGGGAAAAATGAGATAAAATGGGGAAAAATGGCTCAAAAGTGCCGAGTTTTTCACATTATGCACAGAGTTATGAACAACTTTTATGTAAACAAGCGAGTAAATTATGTAAACAAACGGTCAAAAAAAGCCAAAAATTTTTCAAAAAAACCCTTTACAAAAAGCAACTTCTCCATTATAATAAATAGGCACATTTAAAGAAAAAATTAAATATGCTGCTATAGCTCAGTCGGTAGAGTGCATCCTTGGTAAGGATGAGGTCACCAGTTCAAATCTGGTTAGCAGCTCCA
>CALGEL010000030.1 GCA_937881855.1 uncultured Clostridia bacterium
TATGCAGATCGGCTGCCGCCGATCAAATAAAAATAAGTGAAAAGCACCGAAATGTCCTGCTTTGAGGCAGGTTCGGATTATTCTTGTCACCTTCAATTTGAGAACCATTCTCATTTTCAACAGTATATATTATTATCTCAAAAAAGTCAAATAAAAAATCCTTGTTCCGAAGAACAAGGATGATTCAAAGTCTTTTGACAAAACAAATGATGCGGTTGGCTTCATCAAAGCCACTATGCAAATGGAATGAGAGGCTTTGGGTGTTATCTAGTTCGCAATCGCTTGCAAATTCCTTGCAGCGCTGTTCTTTTGCCCATTGTTCGCAGGCACCAAGCAGCATTTTTCCAAAGCCCTGTTTTCGAAAATGATCGGCAATATAGATGCCTTCAAGGTATCCCACAGGGGAGGAGTCGGTGCCTTCCACATAATCGTTCCGTAATTGGCATTGCGCAAATCCTATGGCATTTCTGTCGATGTAGAATAAGAACACAGCGACACTTGTGTCGGCAAGCAGATGTTCAAATTCGGCGGTCATTTCTTCAATTGTATGCGATGGCCACAGTTTCACCGCCAATTTTGCAACAGTTAGCGCATCTTTCATCGTTGCTTGCCGAATCATTTGGTGTTCTCCTTTAAAATTATTTGTTCATTTCATCCACAAAGGCGGCGGGTTTAACGGTCATCTCCACCCATGCGGGGCGAAAACCGCTTTTGATTGCATTTTTTGCAGATTTTAGGTTGGACCAGGCGCAGCAGTAAAAAGGAACCTTGCCGCGTTCCAATATTTCAATTGCCAATCGGCTGGTTAATGCAGATGCAATCCCTTTTCTGCGATATTCGTAAAGCACATCGACCCCGATTTGCCACATGGTGTCGCAATCGGCAGAACACGCGGCCAAGCCTATGAGTTTTTCGCCGGAATAGGCTCCGACCCCAAGAACATCCAGTTCCTTACGCTGCGCACATAAGGCGTTGCTCCATTGGGCAGTATATAAGCCTTCAAAGTCTTTTGCTGTTAAAAGTTTGAGTTCATAGTCACATGGAAGTGGACGCAGTATCTGCACATCCGGCAGAAAATACTCTGCCATAAAGCACACGCGAAACCCGTTCTCTTGAAAAGCGTCGTTGAGAATATGCAAATTGGGTGTTTCAAAGCAATGCTCCGCAGGATATTTGTCGATGTATTCTCGGACAATGCCCTCATATTCTTCCGAAATGGTTGCCACAATATTGTTACCATAAGAAATCAAATTGCAGATATGCGGAAGTTTTAAATATCTTCTTGCCGCATCATTCTCTTTTGAAACAGCGATGATATTTTCATCGCGCAAAAAGTCTTCGGCAGTGCAATTTGCATCGATCGCAGATTGCCGCATTGCAATCTGCAATATCATTTCATTTGTTAATTTCATTTTTGAAGTTACCTTACATATTTTATTGAAAAAACCCACACTTGCCGCAGACAAATGTGGGTTCATTTTTGGTGGAGATAACAGGATTCGAACCTGTGACCCCTTCGATGTGAACGAAGTGCTCTAACCAGCTGTGCTATACCTCCGAATACTTTATATATTATATTTCTTTTTTTGATAAATGTCAAGGTTGATAAAGGAAAAAAAGAGTGCTATAATTAAATTAATTATATAATTAAGGTGGTTCAAATGAAAATTATCGATTTGCTGAAAAATGAAAAATTGAGTCTCTCCTTTGAAGTTTTTCCGCCCAAAACCCAAAGCGGGTTTGAGACGGTTAAGACCGCCACTGAAGAGATCGCGAAGCTGCATCCCTCCTATATGAGCGTTACCTATGGGGCGGGCGGCGGTATTGGGCAATACACCCTGCAAATCGCCAAAAATATCAAGGATAATTATAATGTTCCTACCTTGGCGCACCTGACTTGTGTATCTTCTTCCAAAGAAACAGTGGCGCAAAAGATCGCCGCTATGAAAGAGGCGGGGATCCAAAATGTTTTGGCATTGCGCGGAGATATCCCGCAGGAGATGCAAGGGGCAGACCGTAGCGGATGGGATTTTCGCTATGCCATTGATTTGGTGCGCACCCTGAAAGAAGCAGGGGATTTCTGCATCGGCGGTGCTTGCTATCCCGAAATTCATCCCGAAAGCGCCAACCAAAAGGAAGATATTCTCCGCTTAAAAGAAAAGGTAGACGCAGGTTGTGACTTCCTGACCACCCAAATGTTCTTTGATAATAATCTGCTTTATAGTTTTCTTTATAAAATTCGCGAAGCGGGGATTGATGTTCCTGTGATCCCCGGAATTATGCCCATCACCAATGCCAACCAGATCCAGCGGGCGATCACCCTTTCCGGTTCGTTTATGCCCCAGCGCTTTAAGATTTTGGTGGATAAATTCGGCTCCGATCCCGCCGCAATGAAGCAGGCAGGCATCGCTTATGCCACCGACCAGATTATTGACCTTTTTGCCAATGGTATTACCAATGTCCATGTCTATTCGATGAATAATCCCGATGTGGCGCAAAAGATTATGCAAAATCTTTCGGATATTTTAGGCAAATGAGCGGGTCGATGGTCGCTAAAATCAAACCGCCGTCGGTCGATGTTAAAGAAGTCTTGCGCTATGCAGGAAGTAAAGGGACAGATCCGGCGGTAGAAGAACTGCTGAAAGAGTGCATCGAAGAAGCCGAAGGGGAACTTTCCTATCGGGTGTGTTATTGCCGCTTATCGCTGGAAATTAAAGGGAAAGAGTGCCGCATCGGTTCTCTTTGCCTGCATTCCAAAGCGTTGGTAAAAACCTTGCAGGGTTGCAAGGAAGTAGTGCTTTTCGGGGCCACAATCGGCGTAGGCATCGATCGGCTGATCGGCAAATATCTGCGGATCTCACCGGCCAAAGCGTTGCTGATGGATGCCTTGGGGACCGAACGGATCGAAGCGCTCTGCGATGCCTTTTGCAAGGGGCAAGAGTGTAAAATTACACCGCGTTTTAGCGCAGGTTACGGGGATCTTTCCCTTTCGGTGCAGGCGGATTTCTTTGCATTGCTGCAATGTGAGAAAACGATCGGTCTTTGCTTGACCGATGCAATGATGATGAGCCCCACCAAATCAGTTACCGCAATTTTCGGCATAAAGGAGTAAGTATGTCATTTCTTGAATTCTTAAAAAATAATCATATCTTTTTCGATGGCGGAATGGGCACCCTTCTGCAAGCCAAAGGTTTGCAGGCAGGTCAACTGCCCGAGCGGTGGAACATCAGCCATCCGCAGATCATCCAAGAGATCCATCGGGATTATTATAATGCGGGCAGTAATGTGGTTACCACCAATACCTTTGGTGCCAATGCGCTGAAATTTTCCGATGAAGAATTGGAGTCTATTGTAAAAGCTGCGATTGAAAATGTGCGAATTGCCCAAGAGCAAAGCGCAGGGGCGCAGCCCAAGTTTATTGCCTTGGATATCGGTCCTTTGGGCAAAATGCTCAAACCCTTGGGGGATCTGGATTTTGAAGATGCGGTCGAGCTATTTGCCAAAACGATTCGTTTGGGCGCCAAATACGGGGTCGATCTCATTTTGATCGAGACAATGAACGATTGCTATGAGACCAAAGCCGCATTACTGGCGGCAAAAGAAAATAGCAATCTGCCTGTCATCGTATCCAATGCCTATGGGGAAGATGGCAAACTAATGACCGGCGCCACTCCCCAAGCCATGGTTGCTATGCTGGAAGGGATGGGCGCAGATGCGATCGGCGCCAACTGTTCTTTGGGCCCCAAGCAACTTTCTTCGGTGGTGGAGCAGCTTTTGGACTATGCATCGGTTCCCGTCTTGATGCAGGCCAATGCGGGGTTGCCAAAACTCGAAGGAGATACCACCGTTTTTGATGTAAAGGAAAAAGACTTTGCAGAAGAAACCGCCGCATTGATGCAAAAAGGATTGCGGATGGCAGGCGGCTGCTGCGGCACCACGCCTGCCTATATTCAAGAATTGGTAAAAACCGCAGAAAACATAGATATTAAGCCAATTTTGGAAAAGAATAAAACGGTCGTTTCTTCCTATACCCATGCGGTTGAATTTGGTTCGGACCCGATTTTAATTGGTGAACGCATCAACCCCACCGGTAAAAAACGGTTCAAACAAGCATTGGTGGAAGGGGATATCGATTATATCCTTGGCGAAGGAGTTACCCAGCAAGAAAAGGGTGTGCATTTGCTGGATGTCAATGTGGGATTGCCCGAAATTGATGAGCCGGCAATGCTTTGTTCCGTTGTCTGCGAATTGCAGGCGGTCAGCAATCTGCCGTTGCAGATCGATACCGCCGATCCCAATGCGATGGAGCAGGCGCTTCGCTGTTATAATGGCAAGGCGCTGATCAATTCTGTCAACGGTAAAAAGGAAAGTATGGACTCCATCTTCCCGTTGGTGAAAAAATACGGCGGCGCGGTCATTGCGCTGACCTTGGATGAGCAGGGAATTCCCGCTACTGCTGAAGGGCGGTTGGCCATCGCCAAAAAGATTTTGGAAACGGCGGCAACGTATGGGATTGATAAGAAGGATCTGATCTTTGATCCTTTGGCAATGACCGTCAGCGCCGATCAGAACGCGGCAAAGGTAACATTGGAAGCCGTTCGCCGCATCCGTACCGAGTTGGGTTGCCACACTTCGTTGGGGGTTTCCAATGTTTCCTTCGGGTTGCCCAATCGGGATGTCATCAACGGTGTGTTCTTTGGAATGGCGTTGCAAAATGGGTTGTCTGCTGCCATTATGAACCCCTATTCCGCCGAAATGATGAAAACTTATTATGCCTGGCGGGCATTAAGCGGATTGGACGATAATTGCGTCGATTATATTGCATCGGCAGAGCAATGGAACCCCACGGTTGCTGTGGTGGTTGCCCCTGCCCAAGCCAAAGAAGAACCCCGCCCTGCTTTGCAACAAGCAATTATAAAAGGCTTGAAAGAAAAAGCGGCGCTACTTACCAAAGAATTGCTTCTATCGGCCGCTCCGCTGGAATTGGTGAATAATGAGATTATTCCCGCTCTAAATATCGTGGGGGAAGGGTTTGAAAAGAAAACCGTATACCTGCCCCAACTGCTGATGAGCGCCGAAGCCGCAAAGGCCGCCTTTGAAGAGATCAAATCCTTTATGGCAGGCGATGAAACTGCGGCGAAAAAAGGAGCGATTATTCTGCATGGTGGCATATACACCAAAAGCAACTGTACAAGCTGCTATAGGGGCGATACCATTAGCAATGGGGTTGGGATGTGGAAATATAGTCTTAACGGTTGCAGTATTGTCGATTTTGATTACAGCTCCTTTTGGAGCAATATGTGTTGATAACCTGTATAAGAGAGCCGATAGCATCTACGTTGCGCTTAAGACCCTTAACAATAAGCAGCTCAAATACACCGTCGTTAAGCTTTACGTTGTCATATTTTGCAAGTCCTGCAACACCTTTAATAACATTCTCCTCAACATTGGATATTGGTGTAGTTGGGTGTTGCTCCTTCGTTTCAAGTTCAGGTTTGCTTTCAGCTACTATGGCATTGGTCAGTTCCTGTACAGGAGGAGTAATCACAATAGGGTTGCTAAATGCTTCACGCACTATCTTGAGATTGGATAGAGCTTGACGAACATTGTATGTGAAACAGACTCCCGTATCTGCGAGTTCCATTATCTCATTACCGTATGCCAAATATTGGTTGTTCTCAGCGATATAACTATCTATCCACTCAAGCAGGGTGGAATATGCAGCCTTCACCGATATTGTGTTGTAGTCATTGTCATGATATCTTGTGTTACCAACTATTGGAGTTTTTCCTTCAATTAAACTTTTAGCTAAACCAGCTGTAAAACTATC
>CALGEL010000031.1 GCA_937881855.1 uncultured Clostridia bacterium
GTAAGGCTGGCGCCTACAAACGACGCCAAGCCGAAAAGCACCGAAATTCTGCCATTTTAGGCAGATTCGGATTATTCGTGTTTGCTTAGGGCGGGGGCGGTGGTATCGCCCAGGCCGGTGGTTTCGGCGAAAGCCACATTGGCTTTGGTCATCTCCACCATATCGGTGGGGACAATGATCTTGGCCGCCTTTCCGTTTGCCATCTGGATCATTGCCTCATATTTTTTCAGCTCCAAAACTGCCGCATCGGCGGCTGCGGATTTCAGTGCCGCCAAACCGTCGGCTTCCGCTTGTTTTGCCAGTAGGGTTGCCTTGGCTTCACCTTCGGCGCGGGCGATGCGGGCATCGCGCTCACCTTCGGCGGCAAGGATCATTGCCTGCTTATCGCCTTCGGCGCGGGTGATGACCGCTGCCTTATGACCTTCCGCTTCCAGCAGGGTTTCCCGGCGGTCACGCTCGGCTTTCATCTGCTTTTCCATTGCATTTTGGATCTCGGCAGGCGGAATGATATTTTTCAATTCCACGCGGTTGACCTTGATGCCCCATTGGTCGGTGGCGCAATCCAAAATTTCGGTCATTTTCCCGTTGATGGTGTCTCTGGAAGTCAGGGTATCGTCCAGCTCCAATTCGCCGACAATGTTTCTCAAAGTGGTGGCGGTCAGGTTGGAAAGGGCGCTGATGGGGTTGACGGCGCCATAGGTGAAGAGATTGGCATCGAAAACCTTGAAATAAACGACGGTATCGATCTGCATGGTAACGTTATCTTTGGTGATGACCGGCTGGGGCGGGGAGTCTAAAACCTGCTCCTTCAAGGTGACCTTATTGGCAACCCGATCGATGATGGGGATCAAAAGGTGCAACCCTGCGCCCCATGTGGATTGGTATTTACCCAACCGCTCGATGACATATTCGGTGGCTTGGGGGACAACCCGCAAGCAAGCAATAATCAACACAACGACAGCAATAATAATTCCTAAATACATAATGATTTTCCTTTCTTAAATTTAATTGATATGCCGCTTTAAGGCGGCGATATACTCTTCTTTTAAGGTGGCGGGGTCTTCGATCCGCACCTGCTCTCCCAGCGAAAAGAGCCAACCAAAGAAATGGGAGCTGGGGATAACTTCCGCGCGGATCTGCAACCGCCCTTCCGCGATGCGCTTGGGGAGCAGGTCTTTGCCGAACCGATCGATCATCGCATCCAGCAGATAATCGGGGAAGGAAAGGGTGACCGCTTGGCTTTGCCCCCCAAACATTCCAAAGACGCGGGCGGAATAGTCTTCCATCCGAATGGCCTTGAAGGCGTCGGCTCCTTGGCGGGGATTTTCGGTGATGGCAATTTCGCCCATACGGTCCACCCGATAATGGTGGATGGCTTGGGATTTATGGTCAAAGGCGATGAGATAATAATATTCATCTTCCCAAAGCAGCTGCCAAGGGGAAACTTCATAGCGCGCACCATCGTGCCGCGCTTGGCGCACCAACTGCCCTTGCCGGTACACCCATTCATAGTAGCGGAAGGTGATGCTGCGGTTTTCCCGAATGGCGCGGTTGAGATCGTCCACCAGATAGAAGATGGTTTCGTTCATATTCTTAATTCGGCTGGGAACATGGACGCTTCGTTTGAGTTGCCCGCCTTGATAGCGGCTGGAAAGCGCCGAAAGTTTTTTCAGCAGTTGGTCGGATTTTTTGGCGGTGATAAATCGGGAAGATGCCACCGCATCCGCCAAAAGGCGCAGTTCGGCGGTCTCAAATTCCCGAGATGCCAAGTAATAATAGCTTTGGTGCCCTTGCTTTTCCGCAAGGATATCCATACCGCATTGGTTTAGCGTCTCGATATTTTCATAAATGCTTTTGCGCTCGGCGTGGATGCCAAACCCTTCCAATAGGGAGAGAATTTGCGCCATGGTGATGCCATGGTCTTCATCCGTCTCCTGCAAAAAGATTTGCATCAACCGTAGTAGTTTTTGGTTTTGGTGGGCGGTCTTTGCCATTGTTATACCTCCAAACCGGAAAGATATTCTTTAAGGAAGAAGGGAATTTGCGGTTTTTCGTCCAAATAAAACAGTTGAAAGGTATAGGTGATGTTGCAGGGCTTGCCACCGTCGCGGGTGCGGATGGCGGAGATGGGGCAGTCGCCGTCGCCATAGGTAAATTCAGTCAGATCATAGTCGGTATCCACCTTGGTGCACCGCCCTTGATGATCGTATTCAAAAAGGGTGACGGACTCAAAGCCCTGACTGTCGGTATGGGTAAAGCGGGTGGGCAGGTTGAAAGAATTATATTCTACTGCATAGGTAAAAATTCCGTTTTCGCCCAAGCCTTCTTCCGCCTTGGTGCAAAGCCCTTGCTTATTATAGGTATAGGTGACGGTGGATTGGTGGTAGGGCTCTTCGGTTTCATAGGTTGCCGTATCGATGCCCATATAGGAACGAACGGTGGCGGTTTTGCGCAAGCCGTTTTCATAGGTAAAGAGCGTAATTCCGCCCACATTGGCGCCGTCGGTAAACCCGATTTCTTTCAGGCATTGGCCTTGGTCGTTATATGCATAGGTGATGGTGGAGTCCCCCGCTTCACTGACCGTTTGGGATTTTATAAGCAGACCATCTTTATAGGTATGCTTTTCGGAATACCCGGGTCCTTCATCGTTGGTATAGGCACCCTTGCCTTCCAGCAGACGCCCCTTTTCGTCGTAGGAATAGGTGGTCTTATACTCGACAATCTCTTCGCCGAAGCCGTCGTCTTCCGCCAGAATTTCGATGGGCAGGTAGGTGAATTTGGAAGCGTGCATGGCGCTGTCCTTATAGTCGCCCAAAACCAAAAAGAGCGGGTAGGCCTCTTCCAATTTGCCTTCTTTCAGAAGGTCGCAGGCCTTGACATAGGTGGGCTGTAAGTCAGCATCTTCCTGCGGGAGCAGAGCAATCCGACTGCATCCGCAAAGCAGCAGGCAAAATATCAAAAGCACAGCAAACAAGCGTCTCATAAAAACACCCCCATATAAGCATTATAAAAGAAATTCGATTAATTTGCAATAAAAAATGTGCGAGGCGGAGCCTCGCACAAAAATGTCAAATTGTTTTGATGTATTGACCCTTGCCCGAGACAGCGCAGGGGATGTGGGGCGGGAGCAGAATGCTTTGGCTTTCGGTGGCGGTGATGGTCTCATCGCCATAGGTCAAAGTCAGCTCTCCTTCGGTTACCAGCAGAGCGCAAAGGCTTTCCGCTTGGAGCGGTTGGGGTTCTTCGGTCAGCGCCGCTTTTTCCACATGGAATTTTTCGCAGCTTGCCAAAACATCGCCTTGGGGTTGCCCGTAGGGGACAGTGGCAGGTACACGGTCGGTCACATCCAGCGCTTTTTCGATATGGAGCGGGCGCTTATTGCCTTCGGCATCGGTGCGGTCGTAGTCCCACACCCGATAGGTGACATCGGAGCTTTGCTGAATTTCAGCGATCTTCAATCCTGCGCCGATGGCGTGGAGCGTGCCTGCGGGGATAAAGAAAACATCCCCATTCTGCACAGGAACGGAGCAGACGACAGAGCCCAAGGTTCCGTTTTTGATATGCCCTTCAAATTCTTCCAAGGAAAGGGCTTGGTTGAAACCATAGATCAGAGATGCGTTCTCCTTAGAGTCCAAAATATACCACATTTCGGTCTTGCCCTGCTGATTTTCCACCCGCGCGGCGTATTCATCGTCGGGATGCACCTGCACCGAAAGGGGATTATTGGCGTTGATGATCTTAATCAACCAAGGGAAGGGGTCGGTATAGCCCCAATCGGCGAGAACTTCGGTCAGCGGCTTGCCCGCTTCTGTTCCGTTGAGAACTTCGCAGGTTCCGGAAGGGTGGCAGGAAAGGCTCCAAATCTCGCTACCCCAAATATAAGGCTTTTCCAAAGGCTGCAACAGCAGCGGATATTGTTCGTTCATATTGGATTCCTCCGTTTTTATATTCCTACGTTTAGTATAGCATAAATGTAAAAACCTGACAACAAAAACTTTTGGTAGGAATATCCTAAAATTTTAGGTTGACAATATCCTAAAATTTGCATATACTATATTAAAAGGAGGCGATACAATGAAATTTAATATAGATCAAATCGTATCCATTTCCGAAGCAAACCAAAATTTTTCCAAAGTTGCCCGAATGGCAGAAAAAAGCGGAGAACTTTATATTTTCAAAAACAATAAGCCCAAGTATAAATTGGTGGACTTGGAACAGGATACAACCATTGAAATGACAGAGAGCGAGAAAATCGATTTTGTGGCGGCGCGAATTTTGAAAAAATACCGCGGCGCCTTTGAGGAGTTGGCAAAATGATTAAATTCAGCAGAGAAAAGGTGCTTTTGCTCCATCAACTGATTACTGCCGAAACCGGTGGGGATCCCAATATCCGCGATGTCGGGCTGTTGGAAAGTGCGTTGGAATCGGCCTTTGCCACCTTCGGCGGCAAGGAACTGTATCCGTCCAAGGAAGAAAAGGGTGCAAAGCTGGGCTATTCGTTGATTTCCAACCATGCATTTGTGGATGGTAATAAGCGGATCGGAATGTATGTTTTGCTGACCTTTATGGAAATCAACGGTATGCCGATCAATCCCACCGAAGAGGAGGTTGCCCGCGTCGGCCTTGCAGTTGCCGCAGGAACCATGCAATATGAAGATCTATTGGAGTGGATTCGAGAAAATCGATAAAAAAAGCAGGTCTTATGACCTGTTTTTTTCTATTCTGCGGAAGCGAGCATCTTTTCGATGAAGATGCCGTAGCCGGCGGTTATTTTAATTCATTTTGAAACAGTGCATGAAGTTGATCGGTCACTCCGTTGGCCGCCTGAATGGTTGCGGTCATTAAATCGTCGGGGTCGATATTAGAAAAGTTGAATTGATATCCATTATATTCGATCAACTTTGATATAAAAATTCGTTGCGCTCTTCCGTTTCCTTCTCGAAAAGGATGCAAGAGGTTTGTGGAGCAATAAAGATCAACCAATTCTTCAATAAACTGCGGTTTGGCAAGACCTTTGAGATAATTCATTTTTTGGAGGCGATCAAAGCAGGCATTGCAAAGCGATTCCAACTGATCGGCGGGGCAAAAGGCGGTTCCTTTTTTTGAGAGATCGACGGTTCGTAATTCACCTGCCCAATCATAGAGATCTTCAAACAAAAAGCGGTGAATGGATTTATAATAATCAAAATCCAAAGGCAGTTTGGCAGGTTGGCTCTCTAAAAGAGTGGTTTTGGCGTGGGTGATGGTGGCTTCAAGGTTTGCCAACTGTTCTTCATTTTGCACACCAAACTTATTAATAAGGCAGGTGGTCCCTTCATAACAGTTTGCAGAAATCGGATCGATACTGTACCCCATTATGCGGTAACACCTGCCTTAACTTTTGCCATGGAAATATATTCTTCCATAGAAATTTCTTTGTTTAAGAGTTTGCGGCACCATTCTTTGGTTTGCTCATCTACCGAAAACCCTTCCATTTCCAAAGAAAAAGTTGCGTTTTTGATGCAACGCTCCATTTGTTTTTCGCTCATCGGAAACACCACCTCTAAATAGAGTATACCACACCGAAGGGTGTGGTGCAACTCTTTTTTATTCTGCGCTGGCGAGCATTTTTTCGATGAAGATGCCGTAGCCGGCGGTGGGATCGGAGACAAGGACATGGGTGACCGCGCCGATAATCTTGCCGTTTTGGAGAATGGGAGAGCCGCTCATTCCCTGCACAATGCCGCCGGTTTCTTTCAAGAGTCGCTCGTCTGTGACCTGAATACAGAGATTTTTCAATTCCGATAAGTTATTATTGACCCTGGTTATACGGATTGTATAGGCTTGCGGGGTGGTGCCCGATAGGGTGCAGAGAATTTGGGCTTCCCCTTCCTGCACTTCGTCTTTGAGCCCGACGGGGTAGCGGACCCCTTCAAATTTGCGGTCGGTGGTGCCAAAAAGACCGGTCTCATTGTTGGTGGTGACGGAGCCGAAGGCTTGGTTGGTCAGGGTACCCAGCAGCTCGCCGGGGTTGCCCCGCTCGCCTGCGCGAACGCCTTTAATTTCGGCGGTGACCAAGGTGCCGCTCTCCACCGGCATGGTCAGCCCTGTATCCACATCCGAGATGGAATGGCCCAACCCCGCCACAGTATTGGTTTGGGGGTCATAATAGGTGAGCGTCCCCAACCCTGCGGTACTGTCCCGCACCCATAGGCCGATGATATAGCCTTCTTCCGTCTTGGTGGGGGTGACCCAAAGGGTCTGGGTGCGTTTGTTCCGCAGCAGGGTCACCTTTTGCTTTTTGCCTTGGCAAAGCTGCACCTGCTCCCGCAATTCTTCGTTGGAGCGAACGACTTTATCATTATAAGAAAGAATGATATCCCCGACCTGAATGCCTGCGGCAATACCTGCGCTCCCTTCTTCCGCATCGATGACAATGACACCTTTGGTATAGAGTTTGGCGCCAAAGGGCGTCCCCAATACCACCAGGCTTTTTTGGGTGATGCGGTGGACGGTGGCATCCTTAATGGGCAACAGACCAAACAGCTTGACCTTGGCGGTATAGCTATCGGATTGCTCCTGCAAGGCGGTGGGAGATTCGGCATCCAAGGTATAAAGAGCCGAAGTTGCAGGCGTCTGGTCGGGGTAGCAGGTATATTCCGATGGGATACGGTAAAAATATAAGCAGAGCAAGGCTGCCGCGGTGGCAAACGCCACCGGAATTTTAATAATTTTCAAAAATTTTTTCATTTCGATTTGCACCTCTTGCATTAGTGTTGTTCGAAATGAAAAAAGTATCCTGCGTAGTTTTTGGAAAATAGAAGATATGGGCGCCTAAAAATTGTTTAGAAGTAGCAAAGAGCAATATAAAAAAGAAAAACATCGCACGGGAGACACTTCGCAAGGAAGTTGTTTCCCGTTTTTTCTTGTTAAAAATATTTTTGGGCCCATCATTTCCCAAAAATAAAAATATGTTGATTTTGGGAAGTGATGGTGGTATAATAACTTTGCGAGGTGATATTCTATGAAACTAATCGAAAGAAAACAATACTTAGATAAAATGATAGGCGTTATCGGAACTCCGGACATTAAAGTGCTGACAGGAGTACGTCGTTGCGGTAAATCAAAGTTGCTGGAAGCTTTTAAGTCCTATGTGCAAAATAATATTACAGACTCGAATATCATCCATATCAATTTCAATCTATCTAAATATGATAACTTAAAAGAATATAAAACCCTTAACCAATATATTGAGAGCAATTATGCAAAGGGTAAGGAAAATTTCGTTTTAATTGACGAGATTCAAATGTGCGATAACTTTGAACTATGTATCAACAATCTTCATGCAACCGAGATGTACGATATTTATATCACGGGATCCAACGCTTTCTTGCTCAGTTCAGACCTGGCAACTTTGTTTACCGGCAGAACATTTGAAATAAAAGTTTATCCATTCGCCTTTTCAGAATATGTTAATTATTTTGGTCTTGCGGACAAATACACTTCCTTTGATAACTATATGCTTGAGGGCGGTATGTCCGGCTCTTATTTGTATAAAGAGCAAGAGGATAAATACGACTATATTGAAAGTGTTTTCGACACGTTAATTTTAAGAGATATAAGCCAAAAATATAAAATTAAAAATCCCGTTTTAATGGATAGAATTGCTCAATTTTTGATGGATAACGTATCTAACTTAACCTCAGCAAGAAGTATTACAGACACACTTACATCAAACAAAGACAAAATTAATCATAAAACGGTTGGCAACTATTTGAATTATCTTTGCAATGCGTTCGCTTTTTATAAATTTCGTCGATATGATATTAAAGGCAAAAAATATCTTGCTTCCAATGACAAGTATTATTTGAGCGACCACACTTTCCGCTATGCCAAGCTTGGTACGAAAAACTTGGATAATGGCAGAGTGATTGAAAACATCGTTGCAATGGAATTGCTCAGACGTGGCTATGAAGTTTATGTTGGTGTCTTATATAAAAAAGAGGTTGACTTTGTCGCCCTTAAAAGAAACGAGAAGATTTATATTCAGGTTTCAGATAATATCACACATCCCGATACTTTTAAACGTGAAGTTGAACCATTGCTTAAAATAAAAGATGCTTATCCCAAAATGATAATAGCAAGAACAAGAAACGCTGAATATCAGTATGAGGGCGTAAGAATTGTAGATGTAGCAGATTGGTTGTTAACTGAATGAGCACTTCCCAAAAATGAAAATAATATAGTTTTGGATAATAAAAACGGCATAGCCCATAGCTATACCGCAAAACGCATATCAATTATTTAATTTTGATACAGGAACCATCACTTAGGGCACCTTCCTTTTGGAAGGTGCCCTGTTTGCGATGTTTTGCTTTTCTTATGTTTTTTGTATTAATAAGTCATTTCTACCAAACTGTTTTGCACCGTGTAACGTGCAAAATTCATATTGGTCAATAGTGGCTCCACCTGATCCATCGAGACAAATTTTCCGTCGATGGTGGTGACGGTGACAATCGCCTTATCGTAGTTGCCGAAATAATAGGTCCATTGGTGCTGGGTCTTTTTCAAAAGCCGCTCTTCTTCCGAAATACCCTTGACACGAAGGTTCAGATCTCGCTGGGTCTTGGGTAGGGTGGCGCTGACCGCCACATTTAAGAAATAAGACGCACTTTCGCTTTCCATCAAATAAGAATAGGTATATCCGCCGTTGGAATAGGCATAAACTTGGCGGAAGCGGGCGTTGGCGGGCAACCAAGCAGGGACAATGACCAGCGACTCTTCGGTCAGATAGTTGGTCTTATAGCCGATGGTCTTTTTGGTGGCTACCGCATCCAAAAAGGCGCGGAGAGAAAGGTAGGTCTCGGTCTTTTTATCGGTCATCTCCACCGGCGCCTTGGGGTCGATGGGCTCGGGGTTGTGGGGTTCGTCGCTCTCCGGTTTTTCTGGGGCAGAACCGTCGCCTTGATCTTGCTCGGGTGTGCTTTCGGGGGGAAGGGACTCGCCTACTACGTCGTCGGCTCCTTTGTTTTCATTTGAGGAAGGCTCTTCGTCGTTTATATTGCTTTCAGACTTGGAAGAAGCATCGCCGTCGTTGTTCTCGGCATCGTTGACTGCCTTATTTGTATCGTTTGGAACGGCATTGGCGGAACCGAACTCTTCAGAATCAGCGGAATCTCCCGGCCATATAAAGAGTTCGTCGTAGCCCTTGATATCGTCGATCATTTCGGGATTTTTCAGCCAAAATCCCAGCCCGACGGTGAGCGCCAGCATCGCCGCCGCGCCGCTGACGCAGACCGGCAGGACCCACCGCAATTTTTGGGGTTTGGCGGTCGGCATCGGATGGGCTTGGGCTTCCTTCATCAGCGCCAAGGTTTCTTCGTTCAGGGCAGGAGAAGGGGTAACATCTTCAAATTGCTTATTATATTCGTCTTTAAACAATGTCATCCTCTCCTTCCGTCATAAAATCTTTAAGTTTTCCGCGGGCGCGTTTGAGTTGGGACCGTACCGTAGAAGGGTTCATCGCCATCAGCGTACCGATCTCTTCGGAGGTATAGCCTTCATAATAATATAAATGCACCAACGCCCGCGCCTGCTCCGAAAGGCGACCCAAGGCTTCTTGCAGCGCCAGGCGGTCGGGGTCCTCCGCGCGCGGTTCCATCTCTTCCAAGGGCAGATCGCGGCGGGATGCTTTTTTGAGCCGATCCTTGCAGCAGTTGATGGTGACCCGAATGAACCACGCTTTTTGGTGGGTAGGGCTTTCAAACTGCGGCTGATGGCGGATCAGCTTTAAAAAAACATCCTGATATGTATCGTCGGCATCGTCGCGGTGGCGCAGTTGCGCCATCGCCAAGCGATAAACCGTCGGTCCGTATTCTGCAATCATTTGTTGCATCTGGGTGTCGGTATAGGCCATAACAATCCCTTTCTGAAAAGTAATACGAGCAACAACACCAAAGTGTTGCATTGTTTTCAAAAAAAGGCACAGATTGAACTGTGCCTTTACTTTTTTGATTAGTAAGCCTTACCCCAATAGACGAGCTTCTTAGCAGGTTTTCCGCAGCAAACGCAAACGTCGCTGACCTGCTCCTGATCTTCAAAGGGCATGCAGCGGGAAGTGATTTCCGCTTCTTCTTTCAGCTGCACTTCGCAAGCCTCTTCGCCACACCACATGGCGCGGATAAAGCCGGGCTTGGTGGCGGCGATCTCTTTAATCTCATCGAGATTATGAGCGGTATAGGTCATAGAGATGCGGCGATCCAACGCACGCTGATACATATTTTCTTGGATCTCTTTGAGCAGAGCGGGGATGACTTCGGTAATCTTATCCAGCTCGACGGTGATCTTCTCGCCGGTATCGCGGCGGGAAAGGACACAAACGCCGTTTTCGATATCGCGGGGGCCCAGCTCCAAGCGGATGGGAACGCCCTTCATCTCATATTCGGCAAATTTCCAGCCGGGGCTGTTGGAAGAAGCGTCCATCTTGACGCGGCAGACGGATTTCAAGGCGGCCTTGACTTCTTCGGCCTTTTCCAAAACGCCCGCTTTATGCTGAGCGACAGGAACGATCATTACTTGGGTGGGGGCGATCATCGGGGGGATGACCAAGCCGTTATCGTCGCCGTGGGTCATAATCACCGCGCCGATCAGGCGGGTGGTACAGCCCCAAGAGGTCTGATGGGGATAGGAAAGCTTGTTTTCCTTATCGGTGAAGGTGACATCAAAGGCGCGGGAGAACCCATCACCGAAATAATGGGAAGTACCGCTTTGGAGCGCCTTGCCGTCGTGCATCATCGCTTCAATGGTATAAGTGGCTTCCGCGCCGGCAAACTTTTCCTTATCGGTCTTTTTACCGCGAACGACGGGGATGGCCAGATATTCCTTGCAGAAATCGGCATAGACATTCAGCATCTGCTCGGTCTCTTGGATGGCTTCTTCGGCGGTGGCGTGGATGGTATGACCTTCTTGCCATAAAAATTCGCGAGTACGCAGGAAGGGGCGGGTGGTCTTTTCCCAGCGAACTACCGATACCCATTGGTTATAAAGCAAGGGCAGGTCTCTCCAAGATTGCACCACATCTTTAAAATGATCGCAGAACAAGGTCTCGGAGGTGGGGCGGATGCAATACCGCTCTTCCAGCTTTTCGCTGCCGCCGAAGGTGACCCAAGCGGCTTCGGGCGCAAAGCCTTCCACATGGTCTTTTTCAATATTCAAAAGGCTTTCGGGGATCAGCATCGGCATGCAGACATTTTCATGCCCCAACTCCTTGAACATTTTGTCCAAAGCGCCCTGCATCAGCTCCCACATCGCAAACCCATAGGGGCGGATGATCATAAAGCCCTTCACATTGGAATAGGCGGCAAGGTCCGCTTTCTTCACAATGTCGGTATACCATTGGGCGAAATCCACATCCATCGATGTAATTTCTTTTACCATTTTTTTATTATCGCTCACGATTTTTCATCTCCTGAAATGCATAGTTAAAATTATTATACTTATTTTTCTAATCAATGTCAATCTATTTGACTTTTAAGAGTAAAAAATATAAAATATAAGCGAGGTGAAATGAATGAAACTTTTGGCAACAGCCGATTTACATATCCGCAACCTGCAAGATACCGCCATTTTGGCTAGGATCTTGCAAGCGGCGAAGGAGCAAAACGCCCAAGCGCTGCTGATCGGCGGCGATCTTTTGGACCGCCCCTTTTTGGAGTCTGCGGTGGAAGACGATGTCCGCCGCCTTTTGAGCGGGGCAGGCCTGCCCATCTTTTTGGTGGCGGGGAACCACGACCCCTTGGCGGTCACCGCCCTTTATCAAAACCCGCCCGAAGGGGTGTATCTGTTCCCCGAACCCCTGACAGGGGTTGCCCTTGGCGAAAATATCCGCCTTTGGGGGTATTCCGCCGCCCGCGAGCAAGGGGGCGAAAATCCCTTGCAGGGCTTCTCCGCTCCTGCCGGCACGGTCAATATTTTATTAGGTCACGCGCAGGTGGACGGCGGCAGAGAGAGTTTCTGCCCCATCGCATCCGAGACCCTTTCGGCAAGCGGCTTGGATCTGGCAATTTTAGGGCATATTCATAAGGGTGAGCAACGCCGCATCGGCTCCTGCCGCCTGCTTGTGCCCGGCATTCCCGAAGGCAAAGGCTTTGATGAGCTGGGCGAAAAATTTGTCTATTTAATTGATACCGCATCGATGCAGATCGATGCAATTTCGGTGGCAGAGCGGATCTGGCGGGAATATCCTGTCGACCTTTCGGGATGCGCCGATGAGCATAGCGTTTTGGAGCGGTTGATGGCGGTGGAGATCCCGCAAAACACCGTTGGTCGGTTGATTTTGCGGGGCGCACCTTCCGTCGACCCCGCCACCGCATCCGCCATCTATACCGAGCGGACAGGGCGGGAGATTAAGGATCAAACCGACCCATCCCTTTCGGTGGAAGTTTTGAAAAAGCAAAACACCCTGCAAGGCGCTTTTGTCCGCCGCGCGATGGCGGAGATTGAGAGCGCCGATGAAATCGACCGCCCCCGCTTGGAAGAAGCGCTGCGGTTGGGTTTGCAGGCATTAAAGGAGGCGAGATTATGAAGATATTAAATCTAAATGTCGGCGCCTTCGGTAAACTTAAAGAGTTTGCGTTGCAACCCCAAGAGACCTTGAATATCTATTTAAAACCCAATGAATTCGGCAAAACCACGCTGATTTATTTCATCTATTATATGCTCTATGGTTACGATGCCAAACTGCTCAAATCCTACCTGCCTTGGAGCGGGGAGGACCTTGCGGGGAGCATGGATTTTGAAATGCAGGGCAAGACCTGGCGGATCACCCGCCGCCGCCCCGCGCGGGGGATGGAAAAGCGGCAAATTCTCTGCTTGGAGAGTGGGGAAGAGCTGATCCTTGCCAATAAGGAGCAACCGGGCAATCGGTTCTTGGGTCTGGATGGGGAGACCTTTCTGCGTTCTTTTTGCATCACCCAAGGAGACCTGCTCTTTTCCCGCACCGACGGTCTGGATGTGGCACTCAAAAATATGGCCGCCACCGGCGATGAGAATGTTTCCTATCCTTTGGCGGAAGAATATCTGCATAAATTGCACACTCAATATAAGCATCGCACCCGCAATGCGGGGCATCTGGTGGAGCAAAAAGAAGCGCTGACGCTGGGCAAAGAGCGGGAGCAGATGCTGCGCTCCGCAGTGGAGCAGCGGCTTTCCGAGCGGGAGCAGTTGCAGAAATTAGACGAAGCCCTTGCCCAAAAGGAGCAGGAGATCCATCTCTTGCAAAAGCGGTTGACCGCCGCTGAGCGCAGCGATGCGCTGAAATTGCTCAAACGCTTGGATGCCTTGAAGAACCTGCCCCGCGCCGAAAAACCGCGGCTGGAAAAGGCGGAGCTTTCGGCCTTGGAGCAAGCCTTTGAAAAAAGCGAGCGTACCCAAGGAGATTTTCTGGCAACCCAATCTGCTCTGGACCGCGCCCAAGCCGAATGGGATCGGTTTAAGGAAGCCAAAGGCGGTGCCTTGCCGTTGATTTTGTTGGTGGCGGGGGCGGTTGCAGGCATTTTGGCCGCCGCCTTGACCCTTTGGCCGCTATATCTCATGTTGGGCGGTCTGTGGATTACCGCCGTCATCTTGTTGATGACCAAAAATGCATCCCGCCGCGCCGAGCGGTCGGGATTGGAACGGAATTTGCAATCCGATCGGCAGGCGTGGGAGCAGGCAAAGCAAGAAGCTGATGCCGCCGCCGAATATTTAGAGCAACTGCGCAGGCGCCACCGTATCTTCACCAAAGAAGAAGTGCGGGATTTGCAGATCGCTTGGGGCGTCTATGAAAGCGGCGCGGGGGAAGAGTCTGTCGCGTTGCAGGAAAAGGCGATTTTGGGCGGAAAATCCCGCGCGGAATTGGAAGCGCTGGCAACTGATGCGGTAGAGAGCGAAGAGACCGCCCCGCAGGTGCAGGAGCTTCTCCGCCAAAAAGAGCAGGAGCGGGAGTCTTTGCGGCGGCAAAAGGAAATGCTGGATCCGAGAGATCTGCGGCAGGCGTGGGAGCGGCTGGAAGAATGCGCCGCTCAAAATGCGTTGTTGGAGCAGGAGATTGCCGATGGGGAAGAGCGGTTGGCCGCCATTCAGCAGAGTCTTCTTTGGTTGAAGGAAGCCAACGAAGAGATGAATACCCGCTTTGCCCCCAAGCTTTGTCAGGCGGCGGGCAATTATCTGGCATTATTGACCGATGGGAAGTATCGGGGCCTGATGATGGACGATGGATTTTCCATTCGGTTGGAGACCGCCGAAGGCAGCTACCCCGCCGAGCAATTTTCGGCAGGTACAAGAGATGCGGTGTATTTCGCCTTCCGCTTGGCGGCAAGCGAAATGCTTAGCCAAGAGCCGCTTCCGATGGTGCTGGACGACCCCTTCACCAATCTGGATGAGAGCCGAAGAGCCGCCGCCGAAACGCTGCTGAAAAGGGCGGCAGAGACCCGCCAAATCCTTTATTTTAGTTGCAGGATTTGACGGTGAAACAAAAAACAGTTGTAATTTTATCTAAAATAAGATATAATAAGGGATGATATACTTTAAAAGGAGGTTTCTGCTATGACGATTGATAATCATAACGGAAGCATTAACATTACCGAAACCGTGTTTGCAAATATCGTCGGCCATGTTGCCAATTCTTGCTATGGCGTGGTCGGTATGGCCGCCAAATCCGCCGCAGACGGCTTGGTGTCCCTGCTGAAAAAAGACCACTATGAAAAGGGCGTTCAGGTCCTGCAAGAAGAGGATGGCATCATCGTTGAATTGCATATCGTTGCGCTCTATGGGATGAACCTGCCCGCCATTACTCGCAGTATCGCCAAAGAGATTAAATATAATGTGGAGCAGATGACCGGCTTTAATGTCAAGAAGGTCAATGTCCATATTGATGGGATTAAGACAGTAGACTAAGGAGAGATCAGAATTTATGATTACAGGTAAGCAGTATTGCGAAATGATCATCTCCGGATGCAATCATATCAGCAATCAAAAAGCAGCCATCAATGCGCTGAATGTGTTCCCTGTCCCCGATGGGGATACAGGAACCAATATGTCCCTGACCATCTCTGCCGCTTCTCGTGAGTTGCAGAATATGGGCGAGTGTTCCGTTGCGCAGGCGTCCGATCGCGCCGCAGGTGCAATGCTCAAAGGCGCGCGCGGCAATAGCGGTGTTATTTTATCCCTGCTGTTCCGCGGCATTTCCAAGGGCTTGAAGGAGAAAGAGACCGCCACCGCCGCAGATTTTGCCGAGGCAATGCATCTGGGTGTCAAAGCCGCCTATCGCGCGGTGATGAAGCCTACCGAAGGAACGGTGCTGACCGTTTCCCGCGTGGCTGCTGAAAATCTTTCTACCTATCTGGAAAACACCCCCGATGCCACCGTCGAGCAGGCGCTGGCATACTATGTGGAGCAGGCAAACGAAGTGTTGCAGCAGACCCCCGAAATGTTGCCCCAATTAAAGCAAGCAGGGGTGGTCGATGCGGGCGGTAAGGGTTTTGCCGTTGTAATGGAAGGGATGCTTTTGGCGTTGCAAGGCAAGGCTGTTGAGCCCCAAGAAGCCCCCGAAACGGTAGTCGATACGGTTGTGGACGAAATGCCGATGCGGGAAGAAGATATCACCTTTACCTATTGCACCGAGTATATCGTTACCGTCGATGAGACGGCGAAAAAGAGCAACCCCGCCGAACTGCGCTCCTATTTGGAGTCCATCGGTGATAGCGTAGTTTGCGTGCCCGATAACGATATTATCAAGGTCCATGTCCATACCAACCATCCCGGTCGCGCCATCGAAGAAGCCATCCGCTATGGTTCGTTGGTCAATCTTAAAATCGATAATATGAAGGAAGAATTCCGCGCCCGTCAAAAGAACGCCCCCGCCGAGCCTGAAAATGCCTTGGCAGAGCCCACCAAAAAGTATGGCTTTGTCTCGGTGGTTGCCGGCGCCGGTCTGGCGGCGGTCTGCAAGGATCTGGGTGTGGATACCGTTGTGGAAGGCGGTCAGACCATGAACCCCTCCACCGCCGATATCTTGGCGGCGGTCAACCGCACCCCCAGCGAAGTGGTATTCGTTCTTCCCAATAATAAAAATATCATTATGGCGGCAGAGCAGGCCAAAGAACTCTCCACCGCCAAAGAAGTGGTCGTTATCCCCAGCAAGACCGTCCCCCAAGGCATCACCGCGATGCTCGGCTTTGATGAAACGATGGAGACCGAAGCCCTTGCCGAAGCGATGACCGCTATGCTGGATACCGTCAAGACCGCGCAGGTCACCTATGCCGCCCGCGACTCTGTTTTCGATGAAAAAGAGATCAAGGAAGGCCAGCTGCTTGGCTTGATGGAAACCAAAGTCACCTTTGTGGAAGATGAAATGAGCGACGTTGTCCGCAAGCTCTTCGAAGAGCTGGGTAAGGACGGCGGCAGCTATATCAATATCTACTATGGCGAAGATGTCACCGAAGAGCAGGCCAATGCCATCGCCGAGCAGGTGCAGGCGCAGATGCCGGAAGCGGAAGTAATGTGTCTGCCCGGCGGGCAACCTGTCTACCATTATATTTTTTCTGTTGAATAACCGTTGAAATCGGCGCAGACCGACAATAAATAAGGAAAGAACCTGCCAAATGGCAGGTTCTTTTTTATGTCTTCGCTTCGGTGCGACCGCTCGACGTATCGAAAATACGCCTTCGGGATCGCCCCAAACCGATCTGCATCCGATTTGAACGGTTTTAGGGAAGTATTTTATAATAAAGAAAAACAAAAGCACACCAAAAAGGTGTGCTTTTGTTTTATGGCGGAGGAGAAGGGATTCGAACCCTTGTGCCTTTTGGGCAAACGGTTTTCAAGACCGCCTCGTTATGACCACTTCGATACTCCTCCGTATCGGGTTTCTATTATACCCATTTTTCAAAGGAATGTCAAGCAACAAATATGGGTAGCATAATAGAAAAGGAGTGATTTTTATCTGTACGGCGATTTTATGGAACGGATATTTCGGCAGGACGTTGGACTATGAATGTTCTTTCGGCGAGCAGGCGGTATTGGTGCCGCGGCGGATGCCCCTTTCTTTTTGCAAGCAGCCGCCCCTTAAAACCCATTATGCGATGTTGGGGATGGCTTCGGTGCGGCAGGGGACACCGCTCTTTTTCGACGGGATGAACGAAAAAGGGTTGGCGATGGCGGGGTTGCAGTTTGCCGAATATGCCGATTATTCCAAGGGTGGGGCGGTGGCTCCCTTTGAGTTGATTTCTTGGGTTTTGGGGCAATGCGCCGATTTGGAGCAGGTGCGGCGGCTTTTGGCAGGGCAGGAACTTTGCGATGTTTCCTTTTCCAAAGAACTGCCCAATGCGCCCCTTCATTGGATGGTCGCCGACCGCAACGGCGCCATCATTTTAGAGTCGACGGCGGAAGGCTTGAAAATTTATCAAGCCGACGAAGGTGTGATGACCAACAGTCCGCCCTATCCCTATCATAAACTGCGGTATGAAGAACTGCGGCATCTTTCGGCAGAGCCTTCGCCCCATGCGGCAAGGCGGGGGCTGGGGGCGGTGGGATTGCCGGGGGATTATTCTTCCGCTTCCCGCTTTGTTCGGGCGGCATTCATCCGCGCCCATTTGAACGGGGAAGGGGCGGGAGCCTTTTTCTCCATGACCGATAATGTTTCGGTCCCCTGCGGGTGCGTTCGCCTGCCCCAAGGGGATGCCTTCACCCGCTACACCTGCTGTTGCGATCTTGAAAAGGGGATTTATTCTTATACCACCCATCAAAACCGCACCCCCATCGCCTTTTCCTTTGCCGATGGGGCGTTAGATAGCGATGAAATCTCCTATTGCAAAATTTGAAGAACTATGGTATGATAGTTTCCATCAGAGTAGATCATTATGGGTTAAGTGCCTGGGGGACGGGGAGTTGCTTTCGGGACGAAAAAAGGCGGGGTGCCTTTTGCCGTATGGTGATCGCATCCCGCTGGCGAAAAAGAAAGAGAAAATCTCCACCTTTTCGTAGATCGGGAAGAAGGAGGTTTTTTTATTTATGCAAAGCAAAAAGTTACGTTTATTATGCCTTGCCGCGGTGATGGCGGCGGTTTATGTGGGGCTGGATTTCCTTTCGGAAAGCGCCAGCGCGGTGTTTGGCGGGTCGATGAAAATTTCATTGAGCGGTCTTCCGGTGGTGATCGTCGCGGTCTGCGCCGGCCCCCTTTGGGGCGGTGTGACGGGCTTTATCGGAGAGTTTATCATCCAATTATGGATGTATGGACTGACCCCCACCACCCTGCTTTGGGTTCTGCCCGCGGTAGCGCGGGGGCTCATAATGGGCTGGTTATTCCTTGCCTTTAAAAAGAGCACCCACCCCGCCATCCTAACTGTCGAAACGGTCATTTCTTCGGTGGTGGTGACGGCCTTAAATACCGTCGGCATCCTGATCGACCAGACCATCTATGGCTATTCCAGCTATATTGCCACCTTTGCAAAGATTCCGTTGCGAATTTTGACCGGAGCGATTTCCGCCATCATCTTTGCGTTGATCCTACCCATTGTTTTAAAGTCGTTGAAAAAATACATAAAGTAAAAAAAGGCTGTAAAAAACGAATGTTTTTTACAGCCTTTTTAATCGTCTATTTTAGGTTTTGTCAACTGAAAATGTCCGCTTTCCACCATCGAAGTGGCGTTGGACCCGCAGACAATAACGTGGTCCAAAAGCCCGATCCCGCCGGTCAGAAGCGTGGCGCGGGCGGTGCGGGTGACCGCAATATCTTCCAGCGAAGGGACCGCGTCGGTGAAGTGGTTATGCCCCAGCACCACATAGCGGCAACCCCGCTTTTTGGCTTCGTGCAAAAGGGTGGGCGCGTGGAGATGGACGGTATTATTATATCCCTGCCCGATGGAAGCATAGTCGATCAACCGCTTGGTTTCGTCTAAAAAGGCGGCAAGGATACATTCCTTTTTGCGCCCGATAAAGCGGGGCAAAAAGAAGGTGATGCATTGTTCGGGGGTCATCAACCGCGGCTCGGGATTGGCCAACTGCTCGTGATAGCGGCGGGTGATGTCGGGGAGCATTGAAAGAAAGAAGGCGGTGGTGGGTCCCACCAAATTGACCCGCTCCAATTTTTCTTCCCCCGCTTCCAGAACACCCCGCAGACTGCCGAATTGCTCGATCAGTTGATGGGCGATGGGGTTGGTATCTTTTTGAAGGATGGTGTATCCCAAAAGAAGCTCTAAAATTTCGTGGTCGGTAAAATGATCCAACCCTGCCTCGCGGTACCGCTCCCGCAATCGCTCGCGGTGACCGGCATGGATGGAATTTTTCTCTTCCATTGGGAAAACTCCTTTCTAAACAAATCGAATGGTACGGCGGATATAGTAGGCTTTCCGTTGGTTTCTCATCAATTTGAGCTTGACCGAAAGGGTGCCGTGCTTGGTGGGCAGAAGGCACTCGGCATTTTTCTCGTCGATGATGGTAAATTCTGGGATTATCAGCGGCTCGTTGCAGACAGGGCAAAGGAGTTTTTTCAACCGCGGATCCGCCAACGCCTTTTCGGGGGTGCGGAAGGTAGGGAAGAAATCCTTGGTGCTGTGCATACTATGCCAAAGGACGCCATTGAGCTCGTCGTAGTTATCGATCCCTTCCTTTAAGTCCAATGCACTTGCCACCCGCGCGGTATAGATCGCGTCGTTGAAGGCATTGTGCGCGTGGAGAGATGGGGTGATTCCCAATTTTTCCATCGCAAATTCCAGCGAGAATTGGCGGTTCTCTTTGGCGATTTGGTGGTTGAAAATGCCTTGCAGATTGAAGCAGGGGGGCAACCAATCTTCGTCCAGATCGTGCATCAACAGGTTGTCCCGCAGCATTTGAATGTCATCGTAGCCCCAAGAGAGCAGGATGCAATCATTGCCGCACCATTTTTTGAAATCTTCGATGGCGGCTTTGAATTTCTTTTGCCCTTGCAGCATCTCGCGGGAAATGCCGGTCATTTTTTTGATGCGGTGGTGCAGTTTGCGGTAGAAGGTGGGGGCAATCAGCAGGTCGATGCAATCGACCGCCGCGCCCTGCTCGCTGAGCTTGATGGCGCCGATCTGGATGATCTCGCCCGACAAATAGATGGGGGATTGGATCGCCGTCTCCTTGGAGAAGGGCTGGTTCCATTCCATGTCAAAAACAATGTAGGTCATATTATTATACACTCAAAGATTTAATTTCAGGATGTTCGTCCATGAACTTTAAAACGTCGCTGAAATGAATATTATTTTTCATCCGCACCTGCAATACCATATTCAGGGTATTATCGGCGCAGGTGGTGATGCGGGAGGAAACGATACTGATCCCCAATTCCTGCTGCTTTTCTTTCAAGACCTTGCGAATTTCGGGGGTATCCACCAATGTGATGCGGATCTCGCCGTTGGAATAGGCATCGTAGCCCACGTTGAAATGGTGCATCAGCAGCTGCACGCCGATGATCAGAACGGTCATAAACAAGCAGACCCAATATAAACCGCTTCCGCAAGCCATACCGACCGCGGCGGTCGCCCAGATGCCTGCGGCGGTGGTCAGACCCTTCACCGTGTTGCCGTTCTTATAGATGACGCCCGCGCCCAGGAAGGAAATGCCGGTAACCACCTGCGCGGCAATACGCGCGGGATCGGCACCGCGGGAGCCTTCGATTTGAAGCATATCGGTAAAGCCGTATTTGGAGATGATCATAAAGAGCGCTGCCGCCCCTGCAATGATGCAGTGGGTACGAATGCCCGCTTCTTTGGAACGCTTGGTACGCTCCAAGCCGATGACCGCACCGCAAAGGGTGGCCAAAAACATACGCAACAGATAAACAACGACAGGATATGTATCTAAAAATTCTTTGATGGTTTCAAACATAATTGAAATCTCCTTTAAATCGAAATATCTTTAACTTCGGGATGAGCGTCCATAAAACGAATGGTATCCTCAAACCGAATGGGTTTTTTAGAGCGGATCTGCAACTGCAACTGCACCATTCCTTCTTCGTCGGACCGAGAATAGCGGGCGGCAATCAGCTGGATGCCGAATTCCGTTTGCAGTTGAAGTAAAAGGGTTCGGACATAGGGTTTATTTTCAATGGTCATCCGAATGGTGCGAAGGGGATTGGCGAGCAGCCCCCGAACAGAAAAGATCTGATGGTTGATCAGCAAGAACAGGGTGAGCAAAATGCCCAGCAAATCCATACCGCAGCCGCAGGCCATACCAATCGCGGCGGTGGCCCAAATGTTTGCGGCGGTGCTCATTCCGGAAATGGTGTCGTCCTCGGATTTGCTGAGAATGATCCCTGCGCAAAGGAATCCCGACCCGTCGATGACAAAGGCGGCGACCAGCGTGGGATCAAAGCCTTGAAACCAGGGCGCATCAATCAAATCAAAGAAGGCATATTTGGAGATGGTCATAAAGAGCGCCGCGCCGCTTGCCACAATCGCATGGGTGCGGATGCCGGCCCCCTTGGCGCGAAGGCTTCGCTCGGCACCCAGGGCCATTCCGCAGAGCAAAGCGATCAGCAACCTTAGGCAATAGGCCGCCTGCGGCGCAAGGTCAAAATATTCAGTTAAGCCAAGCAGAGCCATCACCCCCTATGCAAAACAAAATATATATTAAATATATATTATATACTGTTTTTATATAATTGTCAAATCATCAGCGCGGAAGCGAAAATATAGCGAGGATGTTTTCGCAGAGAAATAAAAACTTTTTAAAAAACACTTGCCAAATTTTAAAAAATCGATATAATAGAAAAGTGCCGATGTTTATTGGTGAAAAATTCGGGGTGTAGCGCAGTTGGTAGCGTGCTTGGTTCGGGACCAAGAGGCCGGGCGTTCGAGTCGCCTCACTCCGACCATAAAAAAGAGAGTAGATTTATTTCTACTCTCTTTTTTATGTTTTTCAAAGGTTGTGGGGCGACTCGAACCCTCGACCTCTGCCTCCCAACCAAGTCGGCGTTGCCGACTTGGTTGGGGTTGCGACTGCGACCGCCGCCGGTGGCGGAAGAAGGGAGCAGGTTAGCAGC
>CALGEL010000032.1 GCA_937881855.1 uncultured Clostridia bacterium
AATCATTTGGTAGGTTTCTCGCTCGTTCAATTGTCCCGACACAATTCATTTGTGTTACCCACCCAAATCATTTGGTTGGTTTCTCGCTCGTTCAATTGTCCCGACACAATTCATTTGTGCTACCACCCAAATCATTTGGTAGGTTTCTCGCTCGTTCGATTGTCCCGACACAATTCATTTGTGCTACCACCCAAATCATTTGGTAGGTTTCACACTCGTTTGATTGTCCCGGCACAATTCATTTGTGTTACCCACCCAAATCGTTTGGGGTTTGGAACATAATTGGGATGGTTTGGCGGTGGTGAACAGGGCAATTTGATGAAATATGAGCAAAAAAATAATTTTCAAAATTTCGCAAAGTGTGTTAAAAAAGACACATAAGGTAATGTCAATTTGACAACGGCTCTGTTATAATAATAGTAACTAATAATGGATACGTACCGATAGGGGCTATTATACCCTTTTAGCAATACCATCGTGCGTATTTGAAGGAGGATATCTATGTTCAAACGTGTAGGAGCAACAATACTAACAATTGTCATGCTGCTTTCTATGGCGTCCGTCTTTGCCTCGGCGCAGTCTGCGCCCATGAGTCTGACGGTGGAGTTGGTGAACGGTGAAAACAAGCCGGTCAGCACTGTCGCGCCCGGGGATGCGGTAAAAGCTATTGTTAAAATTAAAAATCCGGTCGCGATCAGCGGAATGGCGGTGGTCGGGTCCTATGACGCCGATCTTTTCGCGCCCGATGGTGAACCGGAGGTTCAGAGCTATACTATCGGCGAAACCAAGTTGAAGGGCATGGCCGAGGAGTCTGCCGAGGGATATATCCTTGCGGCTTGGGTTGCCGACGAGAATGTGACCCCGGAGGATGGCGCAACATTAATCACTGTTCCTCTGACCGTTAAGGAAGGGGCAACTCTGGGCGACGCTGATATCGCCTTCTCCTTTAAGGCAGACGAAATGTATGTCAAAGCTGAGGGTGCCCCCGCCTCGTTGCCTAATGCATATTATAGCGCAGAGTCGGCTAAAGAGACCGTTACTATTGCCAACACTTATTTGGAGGTAGTTGCGCCCGCAGAAACCAAGGTGGACAAAACCATCACCGTCACTGTCAAGGTTAAGGGCTATGAAAAGAATTGGGCGGCGATGACTATCGTCGGTTCTTATAATGACGATGTATTGGAACTGGATAAAGATGCCACCGTCTTTGGCAACTTCAAGAACAGCGCTGTGGCGGATGAGCCGGTTTTCTTGGCCAAAAATGGCACCATCGCAGCGACCTGGATCAACGAGAATGTTGTTGATAATGTAGATGCAGAATTTGACGCTTTAACGCTGACCTTCAAAGTCAAAGCGCTTGGTGATGCTGACCTCTCCTTCTCCTTCAAAGAGGATGGCATCGCAGGTGCAAATAATGCATCGATTACTGAAGGTTTTTCCAAAGCCCCTGCAACAAAACCGATTGCCATCAACCCTCCGGTGGCGCTGGAGGTTGAGGTAAAGGCTCCCGAAGAAGTGAGCGAAGGCGATACCATTACCGTTAAAGTCAATGTTAAGAACTATACAGATGCCTGGTCGACGATGACCATCAAAGGCACTTACGATGCAGATAAATTGGAACTGAAAACTGTCGACCCGATCGACTTTAGCAATGGCGGAATCACCGAACACCCTGTCGTTGTTAAGGACGCCGGAAAGTTGGCAGTGACCTGGATCAATGACGGTGCTGTCGACATGAATGATGAGTTCACCGCGCTGACCCTGACCTTTGAAGCGAAGGGTGAAGGCGTTGCTGATCTTTCCTTCTTCTTTGATCCCGACGGTATTAAGGATGGCGACGGTAAAGCAGTTTCCACCCAAGATTTTGAGGCCGATAGAAAGGAAGAGACCATCGAAATCGTTTCTTCCGATCCGAGAACGCATCTGAGCGTCAAGGTGGATGAAGATTCCGCCAAGGTCGGTCAGACTGTTACTGTCGAGGTCGATGTCAAGAACTACAAAGATAACTGGGCAGCTATGACCATTATGGGAACTTATGATGCTCAGAAGTTTGTGTTAAAAGATATCACTCCCGTTGACTTTACCGATGGCGGAATTACTGAAGATCCCATCAAAGTAATTGATAACGGGGGATTAGCAGTAACCTGGATTAATGATGATGCTGTCGTCAAGGGTCCTCGGTTTACAGCGCTGAAGCTGACCTTCGAGGTTTTGAGCCAGGGCGACGACAGCACAGGGGAATTTGAGTTCTTCTTTAAGCCCGATGGAATTCGGGACGCCGATGGCAAAGAATTTTCTGATGATTCCTTTGCTCCGGAAAAAGAAAGTGATACTGTGACCTTGCTTCCCCGCGATGCGGAAGATACCGAAACCACACTGGATGTGTCTGTTTCTTCCGATCGTGCCATGATCGGCGATAAAATTACATTCACTGTCAATGTTCAGGATTATCTGAATAACTGGCTGGGTATGGCTATTTCGGCCAACTATGAGCAGGCGAAGTTGAAGTATATCGGAACAACCAAACCGGTTGCCGGTTTTGCCACCTTCGATGCGCCGAGCACGGATGAAACCGGAACGATCAATGTCACCTGGAAAAATGATGATCTGGTTGCTTTGGGCAAAAACTTCGAGGCGATGGAAATGGTCTTTGAAGTAGTTGGAGAAGGCGATACCGAAGTTTCCTTTGAATTTAAGCCCGACGGTATTATCACCAAAGATCCCGGCACCGGCAATGAAATTCCTGCGCCCGAAGGTTCTTACTCCAAGGATTCTGTTTCTAAGACAATTCGTTTGTTTACAGTTCCCTTCCTGAAGATTGATGGTGATAGCGCCGTCAATGTTGATGAAGAGTATACCGTTGAACTGAGCCTGAAGGACTATAATGATCAGTGGTCTTCTTTCGGAGCAGAGCTGATCTACGATACAACTAAATTTGCCATCGAGGATGCGGCAAAGGTGATCGCCAATGCTTTTGGCGGAAATGCCCCTGTGGTTGATACTTCCGTCCCCGGTAAGATTCTCTTGACCTGGAATGAATCCGCAAATATCGATGCCGACAAGGTAAACACCATTCTGCGTGTAACATTCAAGGCAATTGCAACCGGCGATAATGTTGAGTTCAATGCCAACCTGGTTGATGTCAAGACCTTCGACGGCAACGCGAATGTTGCTGTGGATGCAGGGGAGTATACGGCAGCTGCCGAAGCGCTCAGCGTGAACATTTTAGAAATAAAAGTTCCTTATTTGACTTTGGCTGTCGAACCCGGCAACGCTTTGGAAGAAAGAGCCGATGGTGTTCTGAAACTGTATCTGAATGATTACACCGGCAATTGGAACGTTATTCCTGCTGTTTTGTATTTCGATTCCGATTTGATTCGCATCAAAGAGGGCGACATTGTCTGCAACCCGCTGGGTGGCGTTGAAGGAAATGTGGTACTCCGTTCTGCAGACGACAAGATTGTCTTTACCTGGATGTCCACCAACAACATTGCGGCAGATAGCGACAAGATTGAGCTTGCCACCATCCCCTTCAAAACATATCAGGAAGGCAAAGTTACCTTCGGTGCAGAATTTGTAGCAGACAGTATTAAGACATCCAACGGTCAAGGCGGATTCGATGCGGTCGATTCAAGCACCTTCGTGCCTAAGGCGGAAGATCAAACGGTTACCATCGAAGATACATATCCGAATACAGACCCGATGTTCCTGTCTGTGGACACCGATGGCGAGGCAACCAAGAATAAGAAACAAGCTTTAACTCTTACCATAAACAATTTCAACAGTGGTGTGCAAGCACTTTCGGTGAAATTGTTCTACGATAAGAATAAAGTCTCCATCTCCGAAGAGGACATTGATCCGTTTGAGGACAGTGCAAACAATGTGACCGGAGTGGCGACCATCAATGAGGAAGAGGGATATATTCATCTCACAGTCATTGCTCCGGAAAGCATCTCGGCTGAAGAGACCCTTAACTTGCTTAATCTCAGTTACACACCGAAGGTAGAAGGTCAAATTGCCTTCTATGCAGAGGTCGATGTTATGGCTGATAGCAACGAGAAGCCCATGGATCCCATTTGGGGTTATGAGGAACGTAGCGAAACGGTTAATGTTAATGTCAAGGCGGCTCCTTGGATGAGCGCCACTGCCAATAAGACCGATGTTAAGATTGGCAACACTGTGACTGTAACCGTATTTGTCAATGATTATCAGAATGCATGGAACGCCATGGCTATCAACGGTTCTTATAATAAGGACTTGTTGCAGCTGGTGTCTATCACCCAGACCAACGCGTTCAATGCGGCGAATAAGAATCTGGTAAGAGACGATGAAGCCGGCACCTTTAAAGCAACTTGGTCCGATACAGTCAATGTTGCAGCAAATAAAAAGTTTGAAGCCATCATTCTGATCTTTAAGGTGATCGATTGCGGCGACGGAACCGCAGCGTTCAATTTTGCTTTTGAGGATATTTTGACAAATGGGGCTTCTTCCTTGATCCCCGATGCCGATTATATTGTAAATGCAGAGCAGGTTGAGATCAACATCGAGAACTGCGATCACATTTGGAGCGATAGTATTGTTCATAAGGAAGGAACTTCCGGCGAAGCTTCCAAGCATATCCTGACCTGTACAAAGGGTTGCGGAGTGGTAAAAGAAGTTGCCTGTTCCATTTCTGCAACCAACGGTGACCCCACCTGCGATAAGCCCGGAACCATCACTTATAACTGCTCGATCTGCGGATATAATGAGACCGTAGATAATCCCGATGTTCCCGCATTGGGCCATAAGTTCGATGGCAAACCGGCTCATAAGGCAGGTACCGAGAAGCATATATATACCTGCTCTGTCTGTGGCGACACCAAGGAAGAAAATTGCAGCTTCCGTGAGCTGGTTGTCGAGCGCGACTGCATGAACGATGGTTATACCCTCAATACCTGTACCGTTTGCGGTTACAGTTATAAGAGCAATATCGTTAAGTCGGAAGGCAAACACGGCGCGTTGGTTCTGCACTACATTGCTCCCACCGCCACTACCAATGGCAGCATCATCACTCAATGCGATACTTGCAGACAGTATGTTACCCCGCCCTATGCCGGCGCGGTCAAGAAGACTTTGAAGGCGGGTCATCCCTTCCCCGACGTTCAGGAACCCACCTCTTGGTATTATGATGCCGTAAAATTCAGTAAGGCATTTGATATCTTCGGTGGTGATGAGAAGGGTAACTTCAACCCCGATGCAAACATCACCAGAGGCCAGCTGGTCACTGTTTTGGGCAGAATTATGATGGCCGAAGCCGAAAAGACCATGTCTAATGCACAGTTCAATGCCTTCCTCAAGGCGCAGACCTCCAAGGTCAGCGGCATGAAGTCGGCTTCCGGATTTACCGATCTGGACGGTAAATACTATGAGCGCTATGCAAAACTCTTCGCAAAGTGGGGTATCGTCAACGGTTATCCCGACGGCACCTTTGGCGGTGATAAGAATATCACCCGCGAAGAGATGGCAACCTTGATCAAACGCTTTATCGAAGCATATCAAGGCTCCACCGAGAACGTTAAGTTCGGCAATGCCGCAACCTTTAAGGATTTCTCCAAGGTCAGCGGTTGGGCAAAGAGCAATGTGGAATGGGTCGGCAAAGTAGGCTTGTTCCAGGGCGACACCGAAAAGAACTATAATCCTCAGAGCAACGCAACCCGCGCTGAGATCGCAGTCGTTATCGAACGGATGCTTCCGGTTTTGAAGAACATCTGCGCTTGCGGTAAAACCCACTAATTAAATAATAGGGCACCTTCCTTCCGGAAGGTGCCTTTTATTTTTCGACGTGTTCAAGTCCAATTCATTTGGACTTGAACACGCAAACATTTGTATATAGCCGTACCAAATGAATTGGTACGGTCCAATTGAATTGGACTTGCCCAACCAAATCATTTGGTTGTTCCGCACCGACATCAATGTCAGTCCAATTCATTTGGACTGACCCAACCAAATCATTTGGTTGTTACCCCCAAA
>CALGEL010000033.1 GCA_937881855.1 uncultured Clostridia bacterium
TTCCGACGGGACCGGTTACACAACCATTGTAGCCGTTGTTCATAAGAGCACTTTGGCTACCACCAACACACACTGCACCATTTACCGCAATGTGCGCTCCACTCGCCATTGTGAAAGTACGATAAATCGTAGGCTTCACATAATCTTCTGTAACCCTCGGCGGAGTTGTAAGTGTTGTATTGGTCGCATCAAACGGGATCAGCAATGTCACGCCCGCCGGAATTGTGTAATTACCCGCCGGAAGCGTACCGTTGTTCGCAAGTACCACAGTCTTGTTTGCAACACTTGCAACAGCAGTCATTGCTGCATTCAAGCCTTCGTAAAGGTAGCTGTTATTTATCAAAAACCAAGGCGAAGTCTTTGCAAACACAGCCCGAATCGTCATATCTGCCGCAGGTGTCAAATCATAGCTTGCATCACGAGAAATAATCTCGTGAGTCGACTCATTGATCCATCCAAGGAAGGTTACATCGCTCCCATAAGTTGCCTTTATAGTAGCGCCCTCTTTGGAGATGCTTACAACACCCTCGTTGCCCACTGCGTTTCCACCGGCCGTTACACTACCAAGTGTACTGTCGTACAAAAACGTAACATTAGATTCATCCTTCGCCGCAACGATATTGAAATTATTCAACACCAGCTTGTTCTCAGTGCTGTTCTTGGCAGTCGTTATGGTTATTTTAAAGTTATCGCCTGGATCCATCACCTTGCTGAAACTGCCGGCTGTGCCTCCATACACCGTTCCGTCAATCTTCAATTCATTAACCGAAGTAGCGGTCCAGTCAAAAGAAAGCGTGGCAGTATTCTCGGAATCATTAGCGATGGTGATCGTCGCTGTCTTCGAAGAAGACCCAAAACCCAAAATGCCAGCTTTACCCTTCGCCGTAACGGTAACAACACCATTCGAATGAGTGGTGCTGGTGGCACCGGAGACACCGACGTTAACACCGGTTACCGGAGTATAGTTTCCGGAGGTGGCAAGCATCATCGGGGTGTAAAGCGTTTCAATGACAGCATACACGCGCCCGAAGGTTTCCACTTTTTCGATTCGGTTGTGTGCGTCGATCTCCACCTGCGTCAGCTGAGGAATCAACTCCTCGAGAACAGCCAGAGCACCAAATACCGCTTCATATCCAGACTCATCCATGTAAATGAATGCATTGGCGATCTCCTCATCAGTCATTTCCGACTTGGCTCCCGTGGCAGTCAGGACAAGGTCGACCTGCTCATCAATCTGCCGATAAAGAGCCTCTCTTTCTTCGAAAATGATTTCCGAACCGGAGAAAGGTTCTTCCAAATCATGGTTATGCTCCGTTTCGTCCACAGCAAATGTCGGCAACGACATTGACGAAACAATCATCGCAAAAATTAGTAATATAGACAAACTTCTTCGAAAATACAGTTTCATTCGGATCCTCCTTTCAACGGACCATCAGGGTTACAATATCTTTATGAAAACAACTTCAATGTCACAATTTTCCAATAAATATATATATTGATTAATATATTCTAGCATTATTTTCATAGATTGTCAATGATTATTTGACAATTGAATTTAACAATTGAATATTCATTTTTTGACATTAACTGTTCTCAATAAAGTGCTTGCTTTGATGAAAAAAATTGTAGTCATTTCGCACCCAATTCCAAAACGTGGTATGCAGTAATCTTATCGCCCCCTTTCGGAGAGTTCACCCTTGCTTTTAAAATTGATAACAACATTTATTTTTGTTGACATATTATCACATATTCGCTATAATGGTTGCATAGACAACTGTTGCATATGCAACTATTTATTTTTGGGGGTATATTTATGGCAAAATTTATGAAGATGCTGAATAACATCAGCCGTTCTCAGGCGGTTTATCGGCGCAATAAGATTTCCGCAGCGGATCTCAACAGCGGCCATTATTCCTTTGCGCTGGCAATCTGCCACACACCCGGCCGCTCCCAAGAAGAGCTTGCGCAAGAGCTTTGCCTGAATAAAAGCACGGTGGCAAGAGCGTTGACACGGTTGGAAGAGAAAGGCTACATCACCCGCGTTCCGCTCAGCACCGATAAGCGGCAATTTTCGGTGCATCCCACCGAAAAAATGCTGGCAATTCTGCCGCAGATCCGCCAAGTATCGGCGGATTGGACCAATCTTCTTTCCGAAGGAATTGACCAACAAGAGTTGGAGATCTTCCACGCGGTGCTGGATCGGATGCAAGCGCGGGCAAGAGAAATTATTGAGAAGCAAGAGGAAAACAAATGAAGTGGATTTTAGCATACTTAAAGCCGCTCACCCGCAGGATCGTTGCGGGAACGGCAATTAAAACCATCGGCACCGTTGCGGAGCTGATCATTCCGTTTTTATTAAGCTACATTTTAGAGCATGTGATCCAGACCAATGAAATTTCCAAGATCCTGTTTTATGGGATTTTGATGGCATTCTTCGCGGCGGTATCCAGCCTGGGCAACATCATTGCCAATCGAATGGCATCCAAAACCACCATGCTGTTTGCCTCCCAAATGCGCAAAGATCTTTTTTCCAAGACCCTGCATCTATCGGCCAGAAGCACCGACCGTTTCACCATCCCTTCTTTGGAATCAAGAATCACTTCCGATACCTATAATGTTCAGAATTTCGTCGCAATGATTCAGCGGATGGGCATCCGTTCCCCCATTCTGTTGCTGGGCGGAACCATCATCACGATGGTGATGGATCGCCGATTGGCATTGGTTATGCTGGCGATGTCGCCCTTGATTTTTATCATTGTATACGGTGTCTCTCGGCTGGGTGTTCCCCTTTATTCTTCTGTTCAGCAATCGGTGGATGGAATGGTTCGGGTGGTGCGGGAGGATGCCCAAGGAATCCGCGTCATCAAAGCCCTTTCCAAGGTCCCCTATGAAAATGCGCGGTATGATCGCGCCAACCGTTCCTTGCAAAAGAGCGAATCCAAGGCAAGCATTATTATGAGTGTGGTCCACCCCGTTATGTCCTTGCTGATGAATTTGGGGATTGTGGCGGTGGTTGCCGCCAGCGCCTACCTTGTGGCAAAAGGGCAGTCTTCTGCAGCGACGGTAATCGCCTTTATGCAATATTTTACCCTGATCTCTATGGCTATGATGGCCCTTTCCAGAATGTTCATCTCCTATACCAAGTGTGCAGCGTCCGCCAAACGAATCTCGCAGGTGATGGAGGAACTCAGCGAGCTTGACCTTTGCCCCGATGCCGACAAAGGCGATGCTGCCAACCACATTGAATTTAAAAATGTTTCCTTCTCCTATCTTGGCAAAAAGAATAATGTGACGGACATTTCCTTTGCCTTAAAGAAAGGTCAGTCCTTAGGTATCATCGGTGCGACAGGGAGTGGAAAATCCACCATTTTACGCCTTTTGATGCGTTTTTACGATGCCGATGCGGGAACCATCCGCATCCACGGCAAGGACATTCGCTCCTACACCCCCGAAGAATTGACCGCGATGTTCGGTGTGGTCTTCCAGAATGATTTTCTCTATGCCGACACCATCCAAGAAAACATCTGTTTTGGGCGTAATCTCAGCCAAGAAGAAATCATCACCGCCGCGAAGATTGCCCAGGCGCACGATTTTATCACCGCCTTTGCCGACGGCTATCAGCATAAAGTTTCCACCGGCGGTACCAATCTTTCGGGCGGGCAGCGGCAGCGGGTGTTGATCGCCCGCGCCATTGCAGCATCGCCGGACATTCTGGTGCTGGACGATTCCTCCTCCGCGCTGGACTATAAAACCGATGCCAACTTACGCCGAGCGCTCGCCGAAACCCTGCCCCAATCGACGGTGATCACCATCGCTCAGCGGGTCAGCTCGGTGAAAAATTGCGATCTCATTCTGGTGATCGAAAACGGCGCGATCATCGGCTGCGGCAAACACGACGATTTGATGAACACCTGCGCCGAATACAAAGAAATCAGCGATTCGCAGATGGGAGGTGCCTTCCTTGACTGATAAGAACTCCAAGCAAAAAAATAAAAAGGGAATTTTTATAAGGTTAAGCAAATACGTGC
>CALGEL010000034.1 GCA_937881855.1 uncultured Clostridia bacterium
GAACCAGATCCGGACCGGTATATTCATATTTCGTTTCTCCCTCGGGGGCAGGTTCAACATTGAAGCTGGGGATGATCAGAAGATTTTTCAGCATACTGCTGATATCCTCACTATTATTTGCAGCACCGGACGGTCTGCCGATATAGTTACATCCGGCAAGACTTAATACAACTGCAATGATCATCAAAATTGCCGAAATTCTTTTAAGATTCATGCACATTCCTCCTGAAAATAAGCCAAAATCATAAGAATATATATAAAAATATATAATACATCGTTATTAGTATAACATATAGGATTGACTACTTCAAGAGTATTTTTATAATTAGTTAATATTTACAATTTTATTTTTTAAATTTTGTGCAAAAAATCAATGGACTTGTTCTCTTTTTTTGGTGTCTGAAATCAAAAAATTCATGCGGGATTTGAGCGCCAATAATTCATATGCCAACGCATCCACCAGCATCGGCTCATTGATCAGTGCCAGCTTGGTTTCCAAATTTTCCATCCTTCGGCGCAGATCGACCAGTTCTTCGCGGGGAGTTTGTTGTTTCTTTTTCATAAAATCGCCTCCTTAAAACACGAAAAATCCGAACCTGATTTTAAGGGAAGGATTTTCGTCGTTACTTATAAATGTTATTGACGATTATTTCCATTCTATGCACCAAAAGAAGATATCTTGCAAAATGAATGAGAATATAGTATACTGTTATCAACAACCAAAAGGAGTTCGATTTTATGAAATCATTACCGAAATGGCTTCAAAATAAATGGATCTTATATACAGTTTCCGCAGCGGGAACCTTGCTGCTCTGCCTTTTGATCTTCTTCCTTTTTTTGAAAGGTACATTTGCTGACCTTTTTATAAAGCAAGGAAGCAAAGCGCAGAAGGAAGGCGATCTCAATACCGCCGAAAATAAATATGCAATGGCGCTCTCTTTAAAGAAAAACGATGAGGAGCTCTACTTAGGCTTCGCCTCTGTTCTGGCGGAGGCGGGTAACTACGACCGCGCCATCGAGATTTTGGATGAGGGCATTGATCGAATCAGCGGTGCTGAAGCCCTTTATCTGCGCAAGGTGCAAGTCTATGTGGACAGCGGTCGCATCGGCGCGGCGGCAGATTTTCTCGATAACATCCAAAATTCTTACATCAATAAGAAACTGCAAAGTCAACGCCCCGCCGACCTGAGCTACACCCCCGCGCAGGGTAAGTACAGCACTTCGCAGGACTTGGAATTGATCCCGCGGGAAAAAGAGACGATCTACTACACCGTCAACGGCGAAGACCCCACCCTTTCTTCCGCTATTTATAAGGAACCGATTCATTTAAGCAATACGACGACGGTGATCGCCATCGCTGTCAGCGAAGATAAAATGGTCTCTCCGCGGCTGACCCTCAACTATGAGATCGACAATGCCAATGAAGCAATCACCTTCGAAGATCCCACCATTGAGCAGATGGTTCGAACCGCTTTGGATCAACCCTCCGGAAAGCTCTATGCCGCCCAATTGGCGACGGTGACCGATCTTTCTTCGGAATATGCAGAAGGCGATATCCGCTCGCTGAAAGATTTGGAATTACTTCCTTCATTAAATTCTTTATATCTTTGCGATGAACTGTTGATTGAGAATTATTCCTCGCTGGCGCGCCTGCCCGCGCTGACCAATCTTACCATCTCCGGCTGCGCCTTGACCGATACATCTCTGGCGCAGATCAATGCCTGCACCCAGCTGACCGAGCTGAACATCAGTGATAACCAGATCACCAGCCTGGATCCCATCAGCGAATTGGCTTATCTGCAATATTTGGATGCATCCGGCAATGAGATTTCTTCGGTGGCGGCGATCAACCACCCCACCTTGGTGACTTTGAATTTGAGCAACAACTATTTGAGCGATCTTTCGGGAATTGAATCGCTTGAAGCCCTGACCAATCTGGATATTTCCGATAATCTCATCACCGACCTGACGCCGCTGACCAAAATGCAGCAGTTGCAGGAGCTTTGGATGAGAAACAATACGCCCTCCAACATCAAAAAACTCAGCAGCTTAAAAAACCTGATCGCTCTGGATATTTCGGGTTGCCAACTGGCTTCTTTAAGTGTGGTCAACGATTTTCCCGCCTTGATCAGCCTGAGTGCAAACAATAACCAGATCGCTTCTCTTTCCACCTTCAAAAAGCAGGTGGAAGAACTTTATATCAATTATAATCCGCTGGTGGATATTTCTCCCCTTGCCAATCAAAAAACACTCCACACCTTAGAAGTGGTTGGTACGCAGGTTTCGGACGTTTCCTGCCTGACCGGGCTGGGAAAGCTCACCTCGTTGGACATCACCGACACCGCGGTCACCAATGCGACCATGCTGAAAAAATGCCCCGCGCTGACCACTCTCTATTGTTCGGAAAACACCAGCACCGTCGATCTGCCGGAGCGGATCTATGTCGTCATTTATTGACAATAACCTTTGAATAAAAAACTCTCTCAACCGACATCGGTTGAGAGAGTTTTTATTTCTTTTCGTAGATCAATAATGTAAATTCCACTTGGGTGGAAAGGGTTTGATATGTTTTCAGTTTTTCCCGATCCTTCTGCGATGTCCGATAGTAATACGGCGTCATCTGAAAGAGCGTTTGGATCTGCTCTTGGGTTTGCAGATCGATCTCAAATTGCAAGGGGCAGCGCTCCAAAAGGTGCAAGCCCGCAAGGTCTTCCCGCTCGGGACGATTGGGGAGCGCAGTATCATAAATTGCCTGTTTGAGTTGCCATAAATGATGCTCTCCGGGAACTGCGCGAAATAGCTTACCGCCTTGCTTTAAGACCCTTGCATACTCCTCATCTGCCAAGGGCGAAAAGAAATTGATCGCCCCATCGGCAGAACCATCAAAAAGGGGCAAATTATAGCAACTTGCCACCGCCAAATGGGTAAAGTTTTTTCGCTTTGCAGCCCATTTGAGTGCTTCCTTGGAGATGTCAAAACCCACCACCGAAAAATCCTTGCATAACGGTTCGGTATACCATCCTTCACCGCATCCGGCATCAATAATCACACCGTTTTTCTCGGTGTAAAAATACACTTTTTCATTCAGAAGATCCCGCAAAGGTCCATAAAGACCCAGCTCCAAAAAGTCGCGGCGGGCGGCAATCATCTCCCGATCATCACCATGGTTACGAGCTGATGAACGCTGACTTTGGAGCAGGTTGACATAGCCCTGCCGCGCGCGATCAAACCGATGACCTCCATCGCAAACATATTCTTTTTCCAGCCCCTTTAATTCTCCTTGGCAGACCGGACAACGCAATAACTTATTCATTCGTTCCACCAATCCGATCCAAAATCAAAGGCAACATATGCGGGGATTCTTCTCCGATGGTCAATGCATTTAAGAAGCATTGTTCCGCCGCCCCAAAGCCTTCGACTGTGGCAGTAAACAATTCGGCGATGGGTTCGCCCTTTTGCACATAATCACCGGTCTTTTTCAACAATAAAATTCCCGCATCATAATCGATGGTATCTTCTTTTTTGGTTCGCCCTGCGCCCAGCAGCATCGCGGCAACACCAATTTTTTCTGCGTCCATTGCGGCAATATAACCGCTCTTTTCCGCCGCAATAATGTGGGAACGACAAGGAACCTTCCTTCGCTCCAAAAACGCGGCCAAATCGCCGCCTTGCGCCGCAATCCATTCTTCAAACTTTGCGTAGGCGGCGCCATTTTTCAGGGCGTTTTTCACCTTTTCCTCCGCTTGTTCGAGGCTCCAATTTTGGCAAAGGGAAAGCATCTGCGACGCCAGAGCGATACAGACTTCTTTCAGATCCTCGGGACCTTCCCCCTTCAAGACCGCGATGGCCTCTTCCACCTCCAAGGCATTGCCGATGGCAGAGCCCAGCGGAAGATCCATATTGGTGATCAATGCCGCCATATTTCTGCCGCAGGCGGAGCCGATCTCCACCATCGCTTTGGCTAAAATTGCGGCATCTTCCACTGTTTTCATAAAAGCACCGCTGCCGCACTTTACGTCTAGGACGATGGATTTTGCACCTGCGGCTATTTTCTTACTCATAATGCTGGAAGCGATCAGCGGCACCGACGCCACCGTGGCGGTGACATCCCGCAGGGCATAAAGTTTTTTATCGGCAGGAGCCAGATCGCCGCTCTGACCTGCCACAACCATCCCGTGTTTTTGGGAAAGGCCTAAAAATTCTTCCATCGATAGCGCTGTACGATAACCGGGGATGGATTCCAATTTATCCACCGTTCCGCCGGTATGCCCCAAGCCTCTGCCGCTCATTTTAGCAACCGTTCCGCCTAAGGCGGCAACCAGCGGCGCAACGATCAAGGTGGTTTTATCCCCCACCCCGCCGGTGCTGTGTTTATCTACGGTATTGCTCAACGCAGAAAGGTCTACTTGGTCTCCGCTCTCCGCCATATATTGCGTTAAAAGTGCGGTTTCTTCGCCGGTCATCCCATTGAAGCAGACCGCCATTGCCCAAGCAGACATCTGATAATCGGGGATTTTCCCTTTGGTAAAGCCGTCCACCAAAAAACGCAGTTCTTCGGCGGTATGGGCCGCTCCTTGTTTCTTCTTTTCAATCAGGTCGACTGCACGCATCATTTAATCCTCCAATGAAAAAGACAAGGGCAATAAATCCCCCAAACTGTATACAGAAAGGGTCTGTTCATTACCTAAAATAATATTAAAATTTTTATCGCAAAATTCGGCCATTACCTGCCTGCAAATCCCGCAGGGAGATGTTTTCTCATCGGCTTTCATCCCCTTGCCGCCCGCAACCGCAATGGCTTTGAAACGGTGCGCTCCCGCGCTAATGGCGGCGGCAAAAGCCGCCCGCTCGGCGCAGAGAGTGGCGGAGTAAGATGCATTTTCCATATTGCATCCGGTATAAACCGTTCCGTCCTCTGCCAGCAGGGCCGCGCCTACAAAATAGCCCGAATAGGGCGCATAGGCTGCTTCTCGGGCGATCAGCGCAGTATTTAAAAGTTCACGATCGGTCATAGCATCGGTTCTCCTTCCGCAAGGGCGGTATCATACCACTCTGCAATGGTCTGCCCAATATCGCAAAAGCTTTGCCGCGTTCCCAAAGGGCGAGGCGATAGCGACGGGCTATACACTAAAATAGGGATATATTCTCTGGTATGGTCGGTGCTTTGGTCGGCGGGATCGCAACCGTGGTCAGCGGTGATGATTAAGCGATCTTCTTCGCCCATAGCCGCCATCAACTGCGGAAGCCAAGCATCAAATTCTGCCAGGGCTTTGGCATAGCCATCCACATCCTGCCGATGCCCATAGATCATATCAAAATCCACCAAATTCAAAAAGATCAACCCATCCTGCCCTTGCCGGACAAGTTCAAGCGTTTCTTTCATTCCTTCGGCATTGCTATGGGTCAAGATGGCGCGATCGATGCCACGCTCGGCAAAAATATCAACAATTTTGCCCACCGAGGTGACCGAAACGCCCTTCTTTTGCAAGATATCCAGCAAGGTATCTTGCGGCGGTTGCAGCGAGAAATCTCTTCGATTGGCGGTGCGGGTATAGCTTCCGCTTGTGCCGATAAAGGGACGGGCGATGACACGGCCGACACCCCACTCGCCCTTTAAAAGCTCCCGCGCCTTGCGGCAGATTGCATAAAGTTCTTCCAAGGGAACGATCTCTTCGTGGGCGGCGATTTGGAAAACGCTATCCGCCGAGGTATAGACGATCAACTTCCCTGTTTGGACCATTTCGTCTCCGTAGTCACGAATGACCTCGGTGCCGGAATAGGGTTGATTGCATAAAACTCCTCTACCCCACGCTTGTTCCATTTTCTGCAACAATTCTTGGGGAAAACCATCGGGAAAGGTGGGCAACGGACGCTCCGAGACGACCCCTGCCAACTCCCAATGGCCAATGGTGGTATCCTTCCCTTTGGAGCGTTCCTTTGCTCTGCCATAGGAGGCTTTTGGCGCCTCTGAGGCACCTAAAAACTCCAACCCCTCAATATTCCCCAATCCCAACATTTTGAGGTTTGAGACAGAAAAACAGGGGCTTTGGGAGATGCTTTTTATGGTATGGGCACCCGCATCGCCAAAGGCGGCGGCATCGGGCAATGCGCCCGCGCCCAAACTGTCTAATACAATTAAGATTGTCTTCATCTCAGCACAGTCCTTAATGCAAGTTCCATCATATCGGTAAAGGAAGTCTGCCGCTCTTCTGCGGTCGTTGCTTCGCCGGTCACCAAGGAATCGGAAACGGTGCAGAGCGCCAAGGCTTTCTTGCCGCAGCGGGCGGCGTTCATATAAAGAGCTGCGGCTTCCATCTCCACCGCCAAAACGCCCATTTTCCCCCAGGCAAGTGTATCGCCATCTCCGGCATCGTAGAAGGTATCGGAAGAGAGTAGGTTGCCCACATGGTAGGTCAGCCCCAATTCTTTGGCTTCCTTGACGCATTTTGCCAAAAGATCGTAATCGGCGATGGGCGCAAAACTGCCCCGCAGATGGAATTGCTCGGCATAAGCGCTATTGGTGCAAGCGCCTGCGCCGATGACAATATCCCGCACCTTGACCTCTTCCTTCAAGGCACCGGCCGAGCCGATCCGCAGGATCTGCTCCACACCGAAAAACTCAAACAATTCAAAACTGTAAATGCCGATGGAAGGCATACCCATACCGCTGGCCATCACCGAGATCTTCTCTCCCTGCCAACTGCCGGTATACCCTTGAATACCGCGAACATTATTGATCAGTTCGGCATTTTGCAAAAAGGTCTCGGCGATAAATTTCGCCCGCAAGGGATCGCCCGGCATCAAGACGGTTTTGGCAAAATCTTCGGGTTTTGCGTTAATATGCGGTGTGGGATAGTTCATTTTCTTCACCTTCCTTAATTATCTTAACAATGGCGCTGGTACCCAATCGGTCTGCACCCAAATTCATAAAATCTTCGGCATCCTGCAAGGAGCGGATCCCGCCCGCCGCCTTAATTTTCAAGCCTTGGGGGATATGCTTTGCAAACAATGCAATATCCTCCCGCGTGGCACCGCCGACGGAAAAACCGGTGGATGTTTTGATGTAATCCGCCCCCGCTTTGCCAACAACGGTGCAAAGCGCGATTTTTTCTTTATCGGTCAGCAGGCAGGTCTCAATAATCACCTTTAAAATCTTCTCTCCGCAGGCTTTTTTTACTGCGGCAATCTCCTGCTCCAAAGCATCCCATTGCTGCTCCTTCGCCCAGCCGATATTGATCACCATATCAATCTCATCGGCACCGTTTTTCACCGCATCTTCTGCTTCAAAGCATTTGACCGCGGTAGTGGAATAGCCGCAGGGAAACCCGATAACTGTGCAGATTTTTACTCTGCCTTCGGCATACTCCGCTGCCTGCCGAACAAAGCTTGCGGGGATACAAACAGAGGCGGTTTGATAGGTTATTCCGTCGTCGATGGTTGCTTGAATTTGCGCCCAGGTACTCTCGGGTTTCAGCAAGGTATGGTCGACTGCGTTTAAGATTTTCTTTTTGTCCATCGGATGCTCCTTCTATTGTTTATATTTTTATTATATACGATATCCAGACGAAAAAAAAGGGGCAACTTTCTTTTTATTAAAGATTCTTAATTTGCCACTGCCACCCTTTTGACATATAATGAAATCAATAAATAGAAATGAGGATGTATATGAATTATAAAATTATCGCAGATTCCTCCGCCAACCTTTATTCTTTTGAAGATGTTCCCTTTTCCTATGTTCCTTTGAAAGTCTATTGCGATGGGAAGGAATTTGTCGATTGCATCGATCAAAGCCCCGATCTTATGCTTGATTTTCTCCGCACAACCAAAGAGCGTTCCACCACCTCCTGCCCGAATGTGCAGGATTGGTTGGATGCTTTCGGCGATGCCGAGGAGATCTATGTTGTGGCGATCACAGCGGGTCTTTCGGGCAGTTATTCCGCCGCCGAGCAGGCAAAAGCCGAATATCTGGAAAACCATCCGCAGGCGAAAGTTTGTATCATCAATTCTCTTTCGGCAGGGCCGGAGATGGCGCTGATCGTCGAGCGGCTGGCCGCATTGAAAGAGAGCGGGGCTTCCTTTGAAGAAACGGTAAAAGAGATCCAAAGTTATACCGCCAAGACCAAATTAGCCTTTTGCCTCAAATCCCTCAATAACTTTGCCCGCAACGGCAGAGTCAGCCCCGCCAAAGCAAAGTTGGTGGGAACCTTGGGGATCCGCATTGTCGGGCGGGCGTCCGAAGAAGGCACCTTGCAGCAGCAAGCCCTTTGCCGCGGAGAGTCCAAAGCATTGCAAGGAATCCTTGCGGAGATGGTTGCCAACGGTTTTCGCGGCGGCAAGGTACGGATCCACCATTGCCGCAATGAACAAGCCGCCCAAAAACTAAAAGAGCTTTTGCTCACCCATGCACCCACCGCCGAAATTGAATTGCGTACCTGCGGCACTCTTTGCAGTTATTATGCCGAAGAAGGCGGACTGCTGATCGGGTATGAAACATAATACAGGGGTGCTGTAAAAACGCTGTTTTTACAGCACCCTTCTTTTTTTCTTCCCCCTTGACAAAACAGAAATCTTCCCTTAAAATAAAATGCAGTCTAAATTAAATATGCGGGCGTGGTTGCGACTGCGACCGCTGCCGGTGGCAGATAAAGGGAGCAGGTCACGGATGCCGATGACCGAATGATAACACAATTAAATATGCGGGCGTGGCGGAATTGGCAGACGTGCCAGATTTAGGATCTGGTGTCTTTCGACGTGCAGGTTCGACCCCTGTCGCCCGCACCAGAAAAAGACCTTGTCGAAAGACAAGGTCTTTTTCAATGAAGCGTTCCCTTCGGGAACATGATGCCGCTACGCTAATGATGACACTTCGTTAATGATGTGTTGCTTCGCAACATTAAGGAACGCTTCGCATCATAAATGAGCGAAGCGAATTTACATCATATTTCGCAAAGAGAAATGCATCATATCGACGAAGTCGATACTTCGTTTTTATGCGAGAGTTCAAATCCATACGCAAAACTGCCGAAAATATCTTTTTTGTAGCCCATAGACAAATAAAATAAGCACCCATTAGGGTGCTTATTTTTATTTAAAGGTTTTGAATTTCTCAATAAATGCGCGGGCATTTTTTTCGGTTTCGCCGGGTTTGAAAACCGCCGAACCTGCCACAAAAACATTGGCGCCCGCCGCCGCGGCATCCCCGATCGTTTGCAGGCTGATACCGCCATCCACCTGAATCATATAATCCAAGCCCAGATCCTCACGCAAAGCGCGGAATTTTGCCACCTTGGGCATCATATCCGCCATAAAAGACTGACCGCCAAAACCGGGCTCAACGGTCATAACAAGAACCATATCGCAAAGGGGCAGATACTCCTTAATGGCTTCTGCGGGGGTGGCGGGTTTGACTGCGATGGCAAACAATTTGCCTGCGGCATGGACCTTTTCGGCAATCGCTTCGATCTCTTGGGTCGCTTCGCAATGGATACAGATGAGGTCGGCGCCCGCCTTCAAAAAATCATCAATATACCGCTCGGGTCGATCGATCATCAGATGAACATCGAAAAAGGCATCGGAAACGGGACGCAACCACTTATAGACCGGCGCACCGAAGGAGATATTGGGAACAAATGCACCGTCCATCACATCGATATGCAACCATTCGGCGCCGCCGCGCACCGCACTTGCGGTATCTTCCGCCAGCTTGGAAAAATCCGCCGAAAGGATGGAAGGAGATAAAATGTACTTCATAATAATCCTCCGAATTTTTTAACATATTAAAAAACACCGCAGTTGCGGTGTTCCTTAAATTAGTCTTCTAATTTCTTAACCAGCTCTACCAACGCGGTAACAGCGGCTTCTTCATCGGCACCGTCGGCCAAGACAGTGATATCGGTGCCCTTAATGATGCCCAAGGACAAAATGCCCAAAAGGCTCTTGGCATTGATACGGCGAGAGCCGATCTCCACCCAGATGGAGCATTTGAATTCATTTGCCTTCTGAATAAAGAAGGTGGCGGGACGGGCATGAAGGCCTACGCTATTGGTTACCTGTACAGTTTGAGAATACATATAAAAGATCCTCCCGATCATTCATAGTTTGGTTTTACATTACTAATATATTAACGGAAAATTTTTCTTTCGTCAAGATGTTCTCCATACTTTTGTATATTTCACTAAATAAGGGATTTTTCAGACTGCTTTTTTAGTTATTTTCATTCTTTTTTGCAACAACCGTTTTTCGTTAAAATCCGCTGAATTTTTTTCAAAAATTTGACTTTTTCGACACAAATTAAGTTACATAATTTACTTTTTGAGATTATGGAGCATCCTTCATTTATGCACATTATCAACAGGTTTGTGTACATTTAAGGCTTGTAACACCGCGTTTTTTCACAGTTTGAACAGAGTTATGCACAGTTTTGAACAACTTGACTGTGCAATAATTTAGTTAACATAACTGTTTTTCGATGCTATATGCAGAAAGCGCGTTCAGGTCTAATCCGGCGGTATTTCCCGCCTTAAATTCATAATATGCCTGAGCCCCGACCATCGCTCCATTATCTCCGCAAAGAGATAAGGGCGGCATAAATAATTGCTGATCTTTTTCCTTGCCCGCCAGCAATTTTTCCCGCAGCATGGAATTGGCGCTGACACCGCCTGCAATGACCAGCGTTTTCTGATTATAATCCTTAGCGCAACGCAGGAAATTTTCCGCCAAAATGCCGGTCACCGCTTCGCTATAAGACGCCGCCACATCGGCAAGGTTGGGTTCTTCTCCTTTTTGGCGCGCGTTATGAACATAGTTGACAATAGCGGTCTTGACCCCCGAAAAACTAAAATCATAGGGATCATCCTTAAACCGTACCTTCGGGAATTGGATGGCTTTGGGGTTGCCTTCCTTGGCAAGTTTATCCATATGGACCCCGCCGGGATAGGGCAAACCCAAAATCCGCGCGCCTTTATCAAAGGCTTCCCCTGCTGCATCATCCTTGGTGCGGCCGAGAATTTCATAGTCGGTATAATCTTTGACCAATACGATATGGGAATGCCCGCCGCTGACGATCATCGCCAAAAAGGGCGGTTTCAGATCGGGATAGGCCAAATAGTTTGCCGCCACATGGGAGCGGATATGATGGACAGGGATCAGCGGCAGATTGCGGGCATAGGCATAGCCCTTGGCAAAATTCAAGCCCACCAGCAATGCACCGATCAAACCCGGCGCGGCGGTGACCGCCACCGCATCGATCTCATCTTCCGACAGCCCACTTTGACGGATACATTCTTCGGTCAACTGCGAGATTTTTTCGATATGGCAACGGGATGCGATCTCGGGTACCACCCCGCCATAGACCTTATGGATATCGATCTGGGAGATGACGGTGCTTGCCACCACTTGACGCCCGTCGCGGACGATGGCGACCGCAGTCTCATCGCAGGAACTTTCAAAACTTAATATATTCACGCGGATACCTCCAACTTATAAATCAAACCATCTTCTGCGGGTTGCTGATAATAACCTTTACGGACACCGATCTGCACAAATCCGAACTTTTCATAAAGCGCCTTGGCGGCGGTATTGGATGCCCGCACCTCTAAAAACAGCTCTTTTCCGCCCTGCTCTTTAAAAGTTTCGATGGCTTTTTGCAGCAGTATGCTGCCGACGCCCTTGCCACGCTCTTTGGGGCAAACACCGATATTCAGGATATCTCCCTGCTCAAAGCTTTGGGAAAGACCGCAAAAGCCCAGCAGAGTTTCCCCTTCCATTGCCACCCAGAAAAAGCGGCTCGGATCGGTCAGAGATGCGGTAAAATCCGACTCCGACCAGCTTTCTTTGGAAAATAACTGCCGATCCAATGCGGCAACGGCGGGAATTTCTTTGGATGTCAATTTACTTACAGTCATACCAACTCTCTCCCCGCGCTACTTCCGCCAACATTGCCACCGAAAGATCGGCGGCGCCTTCCATCTCCCGCTGCAACAAAGCGGCGGCCCGCTCCGCATCGGCACGCGAAGATTCGATAATCAATTCATCGTGGACCTGCAAAATCAGGTGGGCATCCAGCCCTTCCTTCCGCAAGGCTTGGAACACCCGCACCATTGCGATTTTGATGATATCGGCGGCGGTCCCTTGAATGGGGGTATTGAGCGCCACCCGCTCCCCGAAGGAGCGTTGAATGAAATTAGCCGATTTGAGTTCGGGCAGGTAACGGCGGCGGCCCATCAAGGTGGTGACATAGCCATCCTTTTTCGCCTGCTCCACAATGCCGCTCATATATGCGCGAACACCGCTATACTGCTCCAAATATTGCTCGATATAGGCTTTGGCTTCCTTTTTGGAGACCCCGATATCCCCCGCCAGCGAGAAATCGGAAATACCGTATACAATCCCGAAATTGACTGCCTTTGCCTGCCGCCGCATCTCCGGTGTTACCATAAAAGCGGGGACCCCGAATACGGTGGCGGCGGTGACGGTATGGATGTCCTCCCGCTCACGAAAGGCGCGGATCATCGTCTCGTCCTTGGCGATATGAGCCAGCACCCGCAATTCAATCTGAGAATAATCGGCATCCAAAAGGATGCGATCTTCCCTGCCTGCAATAAACATCCGCCGCAGCTCTCTGCCCAGCGCATCCCGAACAGGGATATTTTGCAGGTTGGGTTCGGAAGAAGATATTCTTCCGGTCTGGGTGACCGCTTGGTTATAGGTGGTGCGGATCCGCCCATCCTCTTGGATCAGTTTTAATAATCCTTCGCCGTAGGTGGAATGCAATTTGGCATATTTGCGATATTCCAAAATTTTGGCGACAATCGGCTCATCCTTCAATTTTTCCAACACATCGGCATTGGTGGAATAGCCTGTTTTGGTCTTTTTTCCGCCCTTTAAGCCCATCTTGACAAACAGGATCTCCCCCAACTGCTTGGGGGAATTGAGATTGAAATCTTCCCCCGCCAGAGCGCGGATTTCCTGCTCCAATTCATAGATATGGTCTGCCAATTTGGCATTATATTCGGTCAGGCGGGCGCGGTCCACCGCAAAGCCCCGCTGCTCCATATCCGCCAGAACAACGGTTAGCGGCAGTTCCACATCAAAGAGCAACGCTTCCTGCCCGTTTTCGCGAATTTTTGCCATCAATGCTTCGCACAAAGCGGGCAACATTGCCACGCAATCTTCCGCAGTTTCGGCATTTTTATCTAAATATTTTTTCAACAGATGGGGCAGGTCGTATTTATCGCCGGGATCGGCCACATAGGCGGCGATCATACAATCGAAATAAGGAACGCCCTGATAATCCAAGCCATAAAACCGCTTGGCATCGTAGGTAAAGATATTCTCCACCCGATTTAGCAGAGTTTCCCCATCTTCCAGCAACACCACTTGATCTTGGTAGCGGGCATAAAAACCATCGGTCTTAATAAAATAAAGACCGTTTTCTTTAAAATACTCTAAATAATCTTCGGCTTTTCCGACCAACCGATTGGGCTTTTCATATTGCATCGGCGCCCGCACCGCAAATAACGAAGCGATACTTTCCAGCTCCAAATCCTGCAACAAAGCCGCCAATTCGGCAGTATTAAATTCCGCCACCTTCAAGGCCCGTTCATCCAATGCGATGGGGACTTCGCGGCAGATTTTTGCCAAATCATAAGAAAGATAGGCCATCTCCTTGCCCGCTTCCAATTTGGTGCGGAGCGCAGGTTTGATCTCGTCCAGATGGGCATACACTTCATCCAGCGAGCCATAGGTTCTTATCAATTCCAGCGCACCCTTTTCGCCGATGCCTGCCACACCTTTGATATTATCGGAAGTATCCCCTTGAATGGCTTTAACATCGATCAGTTGGGCGGGGTTCAAACCATATTTTTCTTTCACCGCGGCGGTATCGTAGATCTCCATCTCGCTGCCACCTGCGCGGGTGACGGGCATTAAGATCCGCACCCCTGCATCCGCCAGCTGAAAATCATCCCGATCCCCCGAGACGATATCGCATTCCCAACCCTGCTCGCAACAATAGCGGCTGACGGTGCCGATAATATCATCGGCTTCATAGCCCGCCAATTCCAAAATGGGAACATTCATTGCCCGCAGCACCGCTTTGAGCGGTTCCACCTGCGCCGCCAGATCCTCCGGCATCCCCTTGCGCTGCGCCTTATAATCGGCATACATTTTATGGCGGAAGGTCTTCTCCCTTAAATCAAAAGAGACCGCCACCATATCGGGCTTGGAGAGTTCAAAATATTTATGATAGAGTTTCAAAAAGCCGAAAATACCGTTGGTGGGGCGTCCATCTTTGGTGGAAAGGGCGCGGATGGCATAATAGGCGCGGTTTAATATGGAATTACCGTCAAATATCAAAAGTTTCATTCAAATCTTCCTCGTTTATGAGTATATTTTTACTCTTTAAAAAATCGGCCATATCTTGGGGTAATGGACACCGCAAAGAAATCTCCTGCTTGGTGATGGGATGGGTAAAGGCAATCGATGCCGAATGGAGCGCCTGCCTGCCCAAAGCCGCATCTTCTTGCCCATAAAGGAAATCCCCCGCCACCGATGCGCCCAGATGCGCCATATGGACGCGGATCTGATGGGTGCGGCCGGTATCCAACTTTAACCGAACCAAGCTATACCCATTGCTCTCTGCCAACACTTTATAATGGGTAATAGCTTCATCGCCTTTGGGGTCCACCCTGCGCGCCAGCACTGAGCCGGGAACTCGGGCGATGGGGGCATTCACTGTCCCCTGCTTTTGGGGCAGAGTGCCTTGCAGAATGGCAAGATAGGTGCGAACCACCTTATTTTTCTTTAAATCTTCTCCCAAAACGCCTGCGCTATGGGCATTTTTCGCCAACAAAATTGCGCCGCTGGTATCCTTATCCAAGCGGTGGACCGGTCGGAAAACAAACTCCCTGCCCCGCAGATAATAAGCCACCGCGCCCGCCAAGGTGGCGCCATGGTTGCCCAGCGATGGGTGGGTTGCTAACTTCGGTGGCTTATCCACCACCAAAAGGTCTTCATCTTCATAAAGCACCGAAAGGGGCAGATCGACAGGTTTAATATGTTCGTTATCCACCTGGCTTTCGCGGTTGGCGATCCGCACAGTCAGCAGATCTCCTTTTTTGAGTTGCTTTTGCACAGTGACCCGCTTTCTGCCGATGGTGATGCCATAGGGATTTCGCTTTAAGCCCGCCAGAACCCGCGCGGAAAATCCCCGCTCCTTCAAATAGGAAAGAACGGTTCTGCCTGCATCCTGCTCTTCAATTTCATAGGCAATTTTGCGATAATCCAAGGCATAATTCTCCAACTTACATAATTAACTAATATTTTATCACAAATAATGGGAATTTACAATATTTTTTCTGCTCTCTTTATTTCGACAACTTCTCTTTTTTCAAGGTGCTATACTAAACCTATGGTTATTTATGTTGACATTTTATTCTTCACCAATTTTATTATGGATACCCTGCTTCTTGCCACCACCGCATTGATCGCCGCCCGCAAGCTGAACCCTTGGCGGCTGCTCGCAGCGGCGGCGGTGGGAGCTCTTTTCGGCTGCCTGCTCTTTTTTGCCCGCCTGCCCTTCGCGGTGATGCTGCTTTTAAAATTTGCGGTGCCTGCCGCCATTTTGCTTTTAGCCTTTCCATTTGAACGATTGCTTTCTTATGGGCGGACCGCGCTGATCTATTTTTCCGCCCATCTGCTCTTTGGGGGCGGGATGTATGCCTTTTACGCCTTCACCGATGCAGGAAGCCATATCTGCGCTTCCAACGGCGTTTATTATATGGATTTACCCCTTTGGCTTCTGCTTTTGCTTTCCTTTGGGTTTTATGGGTTGACCCGCGGCTTTTTCCATCTGCTCAACCTGCGGAAAGAAAAATCCTTTCTGCACACCCTGACGGTGGATGGGCAGGATTTACTTGCCCTTTTGGATACCGGCAATTCCCTTTACGATCCCATCTCCTTAAAGCCGGTCATCCTTTGCCAATGGGATTGCCTTTCCCTGCCCGAAGAAATATTACAGGCGATCCTACATAACGATTCCGCCGCACTCCCCCGCCTTTCCAAGCAGTTCCCCCACTTAAAATTGCGACTATTACCCTATACCGATGCCACCGGCGCCCGCACCTTGATCTACGCCTTTTCCCCCAAAAACCTGCTGATCGACCATATTCAGCGGGATGCCCTGATCGGTATTACTCTGCAACCCCTTTCCCCCGACGGACGTTTTCAAGCACTACTACATAGAGATTGGAGCAACTTATGAACATTCTGCGCTATTACCTGATGTATCACCCTGCTCTCGCCAAGCTTTTGCACCGCTTGGCGGGAAAGGTCCATTACGCCAACGGCTATATCACCCTGCCGCCACCCCTTTCCGCCGAAGAAGAGCGGCAGTTTATTGAAGCATTGGATCAAGGAGAATCCTATGCCTCCCAAAAACTCATCGAGCATAATCTGCGGCTGGTGGTTTATATCGCCAAACGGTTTGAAAATACCGGCATCGCCGCCGACGATCTCATCTCCATCGGCTCCATCGGGCTGATCAAGGCCATTCATACCTTCCGCTCCGATAAAAATATTAAGTTGGCGACCTACGCTTCCCGCTGCATCGAAAATGAAATTTTAATGTTCCTACGCAAAAACCACGCCCAGCGCACCGAAATCTCGCTGGACGAACCGCTGAATGTGGATTGGGACGGTAACGAGCTTTTGCTTTCGGATATTTTAGGTACCGATGCTGATAGCGTTTCCCGCAATTTGGAAGAAGATATCGAGCGGCAGATCCTGCACGCCGCCTTGGAGCATATCCCCTTGCGCGAGCGGATGATTATGGAGATGCGGTTTGGCTTGGGCGGATATCGGGAGATGACCCAAAAGGAAGTGGCGGATATTTTGGGGATCTCCCAATCCTATATCTCCCGCTTGGAAAAAAAGATCATCGCGCGGCTCAAACGAGAGATCGAAAAAAACATTTAAAATTGGAGATAAAGTGATTGGGGTAAACAGTCATTATGCCAGTGATAATTTTAGTTTATTTAAACATGCTTTTAATTATATGAAATTAAATGATAGTTTTCAGGTTATTAGAGATGGAAAAGAAATAACAATAACGGGGTTACTGATAGTTCAGAAGACAATCCAGACCCCGGTTCAGTCTTTTGTTTGGATCCAATTACTCATAATTATAGCCTTGCATATGATGAAAATCCATCTGCATGTTATCGCGCAAAGCCCCTAATTCGAGCAATCTTAAGTGAGGATTTTCAGGTAGAAGCTGGTAATGCTTGGAGTGATACTGGCGGAGAAACAGGATTAGAAAAAATATATGAAAATAATGTTAAAATGAAGTTGTTTTTTATGTGTTCGCATAATATTGCACAATTCTCAATTAAGCCAAATATGTTTAT
>CALGEL010000035.1 GCA_937881855.1 uncultured Clostridia bacterium
CGAGTATTTTAACACAGCAAAGGCGAAAATCCTCCCCTTAAAATCAGGTTCGGATTATTCGTGTTTGCTTACGGAGGAATTCCCCTATGAAATGCAAAATAATCATTGATACTGAAAGGGAAGAAGAGATCATTGTCTATGCCCGAAAATCTTCTGCGCTGACCGAAGCGATCGAGCGGTTGGCAAGGGAAGAGGAGGCGGCATGGATCGGCTATGGGGAGGAGAGTATTGTCCCGCTGGATCCCAAGGATGTTTTCTGTTTCTCGGTGGAAGGCAATAAGGTGTATGCCTATCTGGAAAAGGAGCGGTTATGGATGAAATGCAGGCTGTATCAGCTGGAAGAACGGTTGCCCGTTGAGTTCATCAAAATCAATCAATCCTGCCTTGCCAACTGCAAAAAGATTGCTCGTTTTGATGTGTCCATCTCGGGCGCATTGCGGGTAGTCTTTTCAAACGGACATTCCGACTATGTTTCCCGCAGGCAATTAAAATTGGTGAAAGAAAGGTTTGGTATTATATAATGAATAAATATGTGAAAGAATTTTTGCACCGTGGTATGCTTTTTGGCGGTTTTGGCCCCATTATTCTGGGGATCGTTTATTGGATTTTATCCGCCTCGATGGAGAACTTTAAAATTCAAGGCGATGAGGCTTGCTTGGCAATTATTTCGATTTATCTGTTGGCGTTTATTCAGGCGGGCGCATCGGTCTTTAATCAGATCGAAGAATGGGGGATCGGTAAATCTTTACTAGCTCATTTCTCCACGCTTTTTTTAGCTTATAGCGGCTGCTATCTGCTCAATACATGGATTCCCTTTGAGCCGATGGTATTGCTGATCTTTGCAATCATCTTTATTGTGATTTATTTTGTGGTCTGGCTGACGGTGTATTTGATCGTCCGCGCCACCCGCAATAAACTCAATCGTCAATTAAAATGATTGACGGAGCTTTTTCAAACATATATAATAATGATTAAGAAAACATAAGGTGGCAAGAAGAATCCAAATCTGCCTCAAAGCAGGATATTTCGGTGCTTTAAAACAGGTTGGGATTATTCTTGTCACCTTAGGAAAAGGTGGGTTCTTTATGAAAGTGTTAATGCTCAACGGCAGTCCCCGGGCAAATAGCAATACCGGCATTGCCTTGGCGGAGATGGAAAAGGTGTTTGCCGCCAACGGCATTGAAACCGAGATCGTTCAGGTGGGAAAAGAGGCGGTGCGCGGCTGTTTGAGCTGCGGATTTTGCGCCAAAAACGGCAAGTGCGCCATTGATGATATTGTCAATGTACTGGCAGAAAAGGTCAGGGATGCAGACGGCTTGGTGTTGGCAAGTCCTGTCTATTATGCTTCCGCCAACGGAACGATGATTTCGTTGCTGGATCGCTTGTTTTACAGTATGCCCTATCCCAAGGCGATGAAGGTGGGGGCATCGGTGGCGGTGGCGCGCCGCGGCGGTTGCTCGGCTACCTTCGATCAGCTCAATAAATATTTCACCATATCGGGAATGCCCATCGCTTCCAGCCAATATTGGAACAGTGTCCACGGGCGCAAAGTGGGAGAAGCGGCGGAAGATGCCGAAGGGTTGCAGACCATGCGTCATCTGGCGGAAAATATGACCTTTTTGATGAAGTCTATTGCCCTTGGAAAAGAGCAGTTTGGAATCCCCCAAAGAGAGCCTTGGACACCGACCAGTTTTATCAAATAATTTTTCAAAAAACACCCATTAGGGTGTTTTTTTTATTGACAAGTTTTTTCTGAACATTTATAATATTATGTTGTATGTAAACTATTCGTTTGTATATAATAAACTTAAATCTATTTTGAAAAGGTCGTGTATTAGAATGAGTCGTATGATCGGAACTGTTTCCAGAGGTTTGCGCGCCCCCATCGTCCGTAAAGGCGACGATCTGGCAAAGATCGTGGTCGATAGCATTATGCAGGCGGTCGAGAATGGTGATTTTGAAGTGCGGGATCGCGATGTTATCGCGGTGACCGAATCCATCGTTGCGCGGGTGCAGGGAAATATTGTATCGGTCGATGATATTGCCGCCGATGTCAAGGCGAAGTTTGGCGGAGAGACCGTTGGTATCATTCACCCCATTTTCAGCCGCAACCGTTTCTCCATCTGCTTGCGCGGTATCGCCAAGGGTTGCAAAAAGGTCGTTTTGATGCTCAGCTATCCTTCCGACGAAGTGGGCAACCATCTCTTTGATATCTCCTTGCTCACCGGTAAGGATGTCAATCCCTATAAAGATGTTCTGGATTTGGCAAAATATCGCGAGTTGTTTGGTTATGAAAAGCATATCTTCACCGGTATGGACTATGTTCAATATTATAAAGAATTGATCGAGGAAAGCGGCGCTGAGGCAGAGATCATCTTTGCCAACGATCCCTGCGCGATCCTTGATTATACCAAAAATGTTCTCAATTGCGATATTCATACCCGCTTTGCCACCCGCGAAAAGCTCAAGGCTGCCGGCGCAGAGATTGTCTACGGTATGGATCAGATTATGGACGCTCCCATTGGGGAGAGCGGTTGGAATGAAAAGTATGGCCTGCTGGGCTCCAATAAGTCCACCGAAGAAAAGGTCAAACTGTTCCCCCGCGATTGCCAAGGCTTGGTGGAAGAGATCCAAAAGCGGATCTTCGATCTCACCGGCAAGCATATCGAAGCCATGGTCTATGGCGATGGCGCATTCAAAGATCCTGTCGGGAAGATTTGGGAGTTGGCCGATCCCGTTGTTTCCCCTGCCTATACCGCAGGTTTGGAAGGAACCCCCAACGAACTGAAATTGAAGTATCTGGCAGATAACGATTTTGCTTCCCTTTCCGGCGAAGCTCTGCGGGATGCTATTAAGAATGAAATCGCCCATAAGGATGCGGTTAGCGCAGGCCCCGGCGATTCCATGGCCGCCCAAGGCACCACCCCCCGCCGCCTGACCGACCTGATCGGTTCGCTCTGCGATCTGACCAGCGGCTCCGGCGATAAAGGTACACCCTTCGTCTATATTCAAGGCTACTTCGACAATTATACAGCCGAATAAAACGTTTGAAATGGGCGGCTTTTCCGATTTTTCGGTCTTGACGTATCGACATACGCCTGCGCCCGAAGAAATCAAAAAATCCATCCCATTTGAAACGTTTAAAAAAATAAAGTAAGGCCGACCTTGAAAAAGGTCGGTTTTTTACGTAAAAATGCGGTGTAATTTTACACTTTTTCTTGTATCTTGGTGAAAAAGGGTATATAATGAACTCAATATTGTTTAAGAAGGAAGAATATGAAGAAGATAGCAAAGGATTTTACAAAGGGGAGCATCCCCAAGCAACTGATTTGGTTTACCTTGCCCTTTATGGCATCCAATGGGTTGCAGGTATTATACAGCACCATCGATATGATCATTGTCGGCAAATATGTCGGCACCGCGGGGTTATCGGCGGTGGCGCAGGCGAGCCTGATCGTCAATTTTGCGGTGATGATCTGTCTTGGGTTTTCCAATGGTGGGCAGGTGCTGGTGGCGCAGGCATTGGGCGCGGAAAAGCGTAAGGAGATGAACCGTATCATCGGCACGCTCTTTACTCTGCTGGCGGGGATCTCGGTGGTGCTCTCGGCGGTGTTTTTGTTGTTTCCGCATTCCATTTTGCAGTTGATGAATGTTCCCGCAGAGTCTTATGGAATGGCGATGGATTATCTGGTCATCTGCGGGGCGGGTTTGATTTTTACCGCCGGTTATAATATGGTCTCGGCGGTATTGCGCGGGATGGGGGATAGCAAACGCCCCTTCCTTTTCATCGGAATCGCATCGGCAGTCAATTTGGTTTTGGATATGCTCTTTACCGCCGATTTGGGCTGGGGTGTGGTCGGCGCGGCTTGGGCCACCATCATTGGGCAGGCGGTTTCCTTCCTGTTCTCGATTGTCTACTTATTGAAGCGCAAAGAAGCCTTTGGCTTTGATTTCAAACTGAAAAGTTTTATACCCCATCGGCAGTATGTCAAGATGATTTTGGAATTGGGGTTGCCGATGGCGATCCAATCGGGCTGCATCAATCTTTCGATGCTGTATGTCAATTCCTTGATCAACGATGTCGGGGTGGTGGCATCGGCCACCTTCGGCGTGGGGATGCGGATCGATGATATTGTCAATAAGCTCTCCCAAGGCATTCAGCATGCATCCATGCCGATGATCAGCCAAAATATTGCGGCGCATCAGCCTAAGCGGGCGTCTAAGGTGGTTTGGTATTCTTGGCTTTATGCAGGGATCTTTACTCTCTTTTCCATCGGGATGTATCTGCTCTTTGGCAAGGAACTGTTTATGCTCTTTTCCGATGATCCTGCGGTCCATGCGATGAGCGGAACCTTTATCAGCGCAATTTTATGGATGTTCCCCGCCCTTGCCATTATGCGGGGCAGCCACGCCTTTATTCAGGGCATCGGCAATGCAAAATTGGGGTTGATCCTTTCCATTTTGGATGCGGTGGTGCTGCGGATCGGCATGAGCTGGCTCTTTGGTATTTATTGGGATTGGGGCTTTTATGGCTTTGTTTTGGGCTATGGAACTGCCGCCTATGGATGCGCCATTCCGGGAATGATCTATTTTCTTGCAGGGCGCTGGAAAAAGCGTAAGATCTTAGCAGAGGATATCTAACATAAAAAATACCCGCCGAAGAGGGTTCTTCGGCGGGTATTTTTTTAATGAAATTGCGAATGGTACAGGGAATAATAAAAGCCTTTTTGTTTGAGCAATTCTTCGTGGTTACCCTGCTCAATGATGGCGCCGTCCTTGACCACCAGAATGGTATCGGCATTTTGGATGGTGGAAAGGCGGTGGGCAATGACAAAGCAGGTTTTATCCTTCATCAGTTTGGTCATCGCGGTTTGGATTTGGATTTCGGTGCGGGAGTCCACATTGGAGGTCGCTTCGTCCAAAATCAAAATCGGCGCGTTGGAAAGAAAGGCGCGGGCGATAGTAATCAGCTGCCTTTGCCCTTTGGAGATGTTGACACCGTCGTCGGAAAGGATGGTGTCATACCCATCGGGAAGGCTTTCGATAAAGGTATCGATCTTGGCGGATTTGGCTGCCGCGTATACTTCTTCGGGGGTGGCATCTTCCCGCCCATAGACAATGTTGTCGTAAATGGTTCCGTAGAAAAGCCAGGTGTCCTGCAACACCATATTGAACGAAAACCGCAGATCGGTGCGTTTGATCTGTTCCGAAGGAATACCATCCAGACGGATCTCTCCGCTTTGGGGATCGTAAAAGCGCATTAAAAGATTGATGATGGTGGTCTTTCCCGCCCCTGTGGGACCAACGATCGCCACCGTCTGCCCTTTCTTGGCATGGACAGAAACATTCTTCAAAATCGTTTTGTCCGGCGTATAACCGAAGGTGATATCGTTTAAAGAAACATCCCCTTGAACGTCTTTCAAGTCCTTGGCATCGGGGAGATCTTCCTTTTCAGGCTGTTCGTCCAGAACGGCAAAGACCCGCTCTGCTGCTGAAAAGGCGGATTGAAATTCATGCAGGATATTGGAAAATTCATTGATGGGGCCTGCAAATTTGCGGGAATATTGGACAAATTGCGCCACCCCGCCTAAGGTAATGAAAAAGACGGAAGCGGTGGCCACAGTTCCATTTTGAGAGAGCATATAGAGAATGCCGCCCATCACCGCCACCAGCGAAAGGGAAATATTATTGATGAAGTTGATGGAAGGGAAGAGCAGAGCCCCTTGATATTCGGCATTGTAGAATGCGTCCATCGCTTCATCGTTGATTTTATTGAACCGACCGGAGATGGTATCCTGCATTCCGTAGGCGGAGATGGTGCGGGAGCCGGTCAGCATCTCTTCGGCATAGCCGTTGAGTTCGCCGTATTTTTGGGCGCGCTTGCGGAAGAGCGGCCGCACTACCTTGGAACGATAGCGGGTAACAAGGATGGAGACCGGCACCGTCAAGACAAAGATCAAAATCATCGGCTTGGAGATTTGCCACATAAAAATCAGCGAGCCGACCACCGTATAAAGGCTGGTCATCACCTGAATCAGATCGTGGGATAGGGTGGCGTTGATGGTATCAATATCGTAGGAAAGATGGCTGATAATGTCGCCGGTCGCGTGGGTGTCGAAATAACCGACCGGCAGAGTGGTCAATTTTTCAAACACCTGCTTTCGCATTTTATAGATGATCTGTTGGCTCAATCGAATCATCACCACCGAGAGCAGATAGCCAAGCAATGCGGAGAGCAGATAGCAGCCCAGCATCATCCCCACATTCTTCCAAACCGTGGGGAAATCCCCCCCGCCGGTAAATTCAATGGCATCGATCGCCGCGCCGGAATACCGCGGACCCAGCAGGGAAAGTTGATTGGATCCCAAGGTCAGAGCCAGCGCCAAAAGGAAGAGCGGCCATTGCTGCAACACATACTTGCTCAGGCGGAGAAAGATGCCTTTTTTACCATTATTTTTCTTAGTCAAGGAAGGCACCTCCCATCTGCGAATCGCTGATTTCTTTATATTCGAAGCAGGTTTCCATCAAATCGTCGTGTTTGCCGCAGCCGATGATCGCGCCGTTTT
>CALGEL010000036.1 GCA_937881855.1 uncultured Clostridia bacterium
TCATTCTATCCGCCATAAATCAATCCTAAATAAAAGAAAGGGTCTGCAAGCAGACTCTTTCTTAATAAATATACTTCGCACAATCAAACCGTTCAAATTGGATGGATTTTTCGATTTCTTCGGGCGATGGCGTATGTCGATACGGCGAGACCGAAAAATCGGAAAAGGTGCTCATTTCAACGGTTTTTCTTTAATGGCCTTGGGGTTGCGGGGATATTGCTTTGGTGTGTCTTTAATCTTTCTGATAACAATGATGGCTCTTTTGTCTTCTTCTTCGGGCAGAGTATATTGATATACTTCTTCGACCTTGCCGCCTAAAATTTTGATGGCGGCTTGGGCGTTTTGGAGTTCTTCTTCGGCGGTGGCACCCTTATAGGCGATCAATGCGCCACCCTTTTTGACCAAGGGCAGGCAGTATTCTGCCAATTTGGAAAGTTCCGCCACCGCGCGGGAGACGGCAATATCAAAGCTGCCGCGCAGCCCCTTATTTCTGCCCGCATCTTCGGCGCGGGCGTGGAGCGTTTGGATGCCTTGCAGATTTTGGGCGGTGATGATGCCGTCGATGAAGTTTAACCGCTTATTGAGCGAGTCCAATAAGGTCATTTGCAAATCGGGGCGGGCAAACTTCAAGGGCAGGGACGGAAACCCCGCACCGCAACCCACATCGATGCAGGTTGCCCCTTGGGGAAAAATTCCCTTGGCAATGGGAAAGATGCTATCCCAATAATGCTTTTTCATCATCTCTTGGGGATCGGTGATGGCGGTCAGGTTCATCACCTTGTTGGTCTCCAATAACTGCTCTTCAAATTTTAATAACTGCGTTCCCAAATCTGCGGGGCAGTCAATGCCTTCTTGCTCCAAAAGAGCAATCAGTTTATTCATTCGTTCCATAAATTAATCATCCTTCTTTTTTGCCGCTTTCCGTTGTTCAAGTTCTATCATTAAAACACTGATATCGGCAGGGGAAACTCCGCTAATGCGGCTGGCCTGCCCGATGGATACCGGTCGCACCGCAGAGAGCTTCTGCCGCGCTTCCAGCCGCAACCCAATCATCTCTTCATAGTTGAGATCTTCGGGCAGACGGCGATTTTCCAGCCGCTGAAATTCGCGGACCTTGGACAGTTGCTTTTCGATATACCCTTCATATTTAATGGAGATCTCGGCCTGCCGCCCTTCCGCTTTGGTTAAAGCAGGGCGGTCGGGGTCGATGGGCGCCAAGTCGAAATAGCTGACCTGCGGGCGGGCGATCAATTCCGCCAAGGATGCGCCACCGTTCAAGGCGGGGGTACCGCACCGCTCCAAGATCTCTTTTAAGGTCTGGTTTTGGGGAGAGCAATAGGTGGACCGCAGGCGGGCAATCTCCGCTTCAATGTTGGCTTTTTTGGTCAGGAATTTTTGGTACCGCTCTTCACTGATCAACCCGATCTCATGGCCGATGGGTGTCAGGCGCAGGTCGGCATTATCCTGCCGCAATAACAGGCGATATTCGCTGCGGCTGGTCATCATCCGATAGGGCTCGGGGGTGCCTTTGGTCACCAGATCGTCGATCAAGGTGCCGATATAGGAATTGGCGCGGTCGAAAACGACCGGCTCTTTGCCCTGCAACTTGCGGGCGGCATTGACGCCTGCCACCAAGCCTTGGGCGGCGGCTTCTTCATAGCCGGAAGAACCGTTGAACTGCCCCGCACCGTAAAGATTTTCGACATTCTTAAATTCCAAGGTGGGATATAAGGCCTGCGGGTCGACGCAATCGTATTGAATGGCGTAAGCCACCCGCATAATCTCCGCTTGTTCCAAGCCCTTGATGGAATGGATGAATTCTCTCTGGACAAATTCGGGCAGGGAAGAAGAAAGCCCCTGGATATACATCTCTTCCGTCTCCAACCCGCAGGGCTCGATGAAGAGTTGGTGGGCGGTTTTTTCCTTAAACCGCATAATTTTATCTTCGATGGAAGGGCAGTAGCGGGGGCCGACCCCCTTAATCTGCCCGCTGTAAATGGGGGAAAGATGGATATTCTCCCGAATGATCTCGTGGGTACGTTCGTTGGTGGCGGTCAGCCAGCAACAAACTTGGTTTTCCCCGATCTCTTCATTTTCAAAGGAAAAAGGAATAATCTCTTGGTCCCCTTCCTGCACCGCCATTTGGGAAAAATCCAGACTTCGCTTGTTGACCCGCGCGGGGGTGCCGGTCTTGAACCGACGCAGGGGCACGCCCAATTTTTCCAAACATTCGCTCAGCTGATTGGCGGGGAACATTCCGTCCGGCCCGCCGGGGAGTTGGCTTTTGCCGATGATGATCTCGCCCTTTAAGTAGGTGCCGGTGGCAAGGATGACCGCCTTGGCGGAATATTCCGCGCCCAGATGGGTCACCACCCCCGAGACCTTGTTCCCTTCGGTCAAGATCTCCACGATCTCGCCTTGGATCAGCATCAGATTTTCCTGCTTTTCCAATGCGTGCTTCATATATTGGCTGTATCCGCGGCGGTCGCTCTGCACCCGCAGAGAATGGACCGCAGGCCCCTTGCCCAAATTGAGCATACGGCTTTGCAGGAAGGTGGCATCCGCCGCCTTGCCCATCTCCCCACCCAAGGCATCAATCTCGCAGACCAGATGCCCCTTGGCAGTACCGCCGATGGAAGGGTTGCAGGGCATATTGCCCACCGCATCCAGGCAGATGGTAAAGATGCCCACCTTGCAGCCTAATCGTGCGGCGGCCAACGCCGCTTCGATGCCGGCATGACCGGCGCCAATAACGGCTATATCCAATTCTTCAACAAAATATCGTTCCATTGATTCTCCTACATATAATGGTGATTAAAAAATTCTATTTAAGTTATAATAAGCGAGAGATTTTTGATGCAATTTTTCTTTTCTTGCGCAGAAGATGTATGTCGATACATCGATGAACAAAAAAGAAAAAGGGCGCAAAAAGATCCGCTTATTTTTTATTTGCCTACACAAAAGCGAGAAAAGATATTATCAATCATTTTTTCAGTTACAGATGCTCCTGTCACTTCCCCTACCGCCGAAGCCGCTTCGGTGATGTCCAAAGAAGCGAGATCGGGGGTGAAACCCATCTCCAAACCGTCGATGGCGCGGCGGACACACTCTCTGCCCGCCAGCAACCGCTGGGCTTGGGATAGGGAAGTTAAGATCCCTTGGTCGCCGCAATCTTCGGCGGAATATTGGGATTGGATCCATTGGTCGATGGTCTCTAAACCATCGCCTTGCTTGGCAGAAAGCTTTACTATGTGTATAAAATGCCGCTTTATATACTCTATGTCTGCTTTTTGGGGCAGATCCGCCTTATTGATGATGGCCAAATTCCGCTCGTTGCCGAATTCTTCGGCAAGGGCGCAATCTTCATCGGATAAGGGGCGGGAGCCGTCGAAAACCGCAAAGACGACCTGCGCTTGTTGGGCGCGGGCGCGGGCAATGTCGATGCCCTGCTGCTCGATGGGGTCGGCGGTGGTGCGGATGCCTGCGGTGTCGGCAATGTGACATTTGAGATCCCCTAACCGACACCCTTCGGTGACGGTGTCGCGGGTGGTCCCCGCAATGTCCGAGACGATACTGCGGTCGTACCCCAGCAGGCAATTCATTAAGGTGCTTTTGCCCACATTGGGCGCGCCGACAATGGCGATGTTCAACCCTTCCTTAATGAGCTGACCCCGATCGGAGCCTGCCAAAAGGGCGGAGAGTTCCTGCTCGATGGAATGGAGTTCGATGAGAGTGTCTTCTTCGGGGGCGTCCACTTCTTCGGGGAAATCCACATAGGCCAAAAGGGCGGTATTGAGATCCACCAGCCGTTCATAGACCGCAGAAAGGCGGCGGGAAAGATGCCCTTCTAATTGGGAAAGGGCGTTCTTCCGCTCGGCGCGGGAAGTGGCTTCGATCAAATCGATCACCGCCTGGGCTTTGATGAGATCCAACTTGCCGTTCAAAAAAGCACGCTTGGAAAATTCGCCCGGCTCCGCCATGCGGCATCCCTTTTGCAAAAGCAGTTCGCAAACACTTTGCAAAACATATAAACCGCCATGGCAACAAAGCTCGATGGTATCTTCACCGGTATAGGAGCGGGGCGCCTGATAATAGGTGACCACCGCTTCGTCGTAAAGCTCGCCGTCGGCCTGGATGCGGCAAAGGGTGGCCTTGCCATGCTCCAATTCGGCGGGCGAGCCATTCATTTTATAAAGCAGGGGAGCCACCACCGATAAAACATCGCTGCCGCTCACCCGAATGATCCCCAGCGCCGCTGTCGCAGGCGCGGTGGCAATCGCGCAGATCAAATCACTCATTTTTCATCGTCCTTATTTCAGATTTATATCTCAATTTTTTATTATATCATATAAAATAAATACTTGTCTATCTTTTTCCTTGCACAAATCATTTGGGGTATATCATTATTCTTTCTTCGTTTACAAAACCGTTCAAATCGAGTGCAGATTTTCGTTTCTTTTACCTTCGGCTATATAATGATATGCCGAACGGTAAAAAAACGGAAAAGACATAAAAAAGAACCTGCCATATGGCAGGTTCTTTCCTTATTTTGTCGGTCTGCGCCGATTTCAACGGTTATAATCCCCTTTGGACACAAATCTCGCGGAACTCGTCCATTGTTACGAGTACTTGTCTGGGTTTCGCTCCTTCAAACGGCCCGATAATTCCCAGATTATGCAGTTGGTCGATGACTCTTCCTGCGCGGGCATAGCCCATGGAAAGTCTGCGTTGGAGCATGGACGTGGATGCCATTCCCGCTTCGATGACACACTCGGCGGCGGCGACCAACATTTCATCATAACCGGTCTCTTCGGTTTCGTCGGAAGTATTGTTGCTCTTGTTGCCGCGGGCGGCGATGGTATCGATATCGGAGATGGCAGCCTGATCGTAATCGGCGCCCATCGAATTGTTCTTAACATAGTTGACAACCGCTTCCACTTCGCCGTCGGCAACAAAGCAACCCTGCACCCGCATCGGCTTATTGGCGCCGATGGGTTTATAGAGCATATCGCCCTTACCAAGCAGTTTTTCCGCGCCATTTTCATCCAGAATAATGCGGGAGTTGATACCGTTATCCACTGCGAAAGCGATGCGGGAAGGAATGTTGGCTTTAATCAAGCCGGTGACAACATCGGCGCTGGGGCGCTGGGTGGCAACGATGAGATGAATGCCCGCCGCTCTCGCCTTGGCGCAGAGCCGACAAATGCAATCTTCCACTTCCTTGGAAGAGACCATCATTAAGTCTGCCAACTCATCAATGACGATGACCAAGCGGGGCATCGGCTGATAATCGGCATGGGTCTTGCAATAATCGTTATAGGCATCCAAATTCCGAACCTGCGTATTCTTCATCAGTTCGTAGCGGCGATCCATTTCGGTGCAGGCCCATTGCAGGGTACCCGCCGCCTTTTTGGGATTGGTGACCACAGGGATCATCAAATGGGGGATACCGTTATAGACATCCATCTCCACCGCCTTGGGATCGACAAGGATTAGCTTGACATCGTCGGGGGTGGCTTTATAGAGTAGCGACATTAAAATCGTATTGATGCAAACCGACTTACCCGAGCCGGTGGTACCTGCCACCAGCAGATGGGGCATCTTTGCCACATCGAAGGTAATCAGGTTGCCTGCGATATCCTTGCCCAGCGCGGAAGTCAGCGGACTTTTGCCTTCCGCAAAAGCGGGGGAAGAAAGGACTTCACGGATAAAGACAGTACTGCTGGATTTATTGGGGATCTCAATACCCACCGCGGCTTTGCCGGGGATGGGGGCTTCGATCCGCACCTGCGTGGCGGCAAGCGCCAGCGCCAAATCATCGGAAAGGGATGCAATCTTGCTGACGCGGGTTCCTGCCTTGGGCGCCAGCTCAAAGCGGGTGACATTGGGACCCACAGCGATGCCGGTCATGGTGGCTTCGATGCCGAAATCTCGCAATGTTTGGATTAAAATCTCTTCTTTTTCCCGCAGCTCGCTTTGGGTGGTACCTGCGGCGGACCGCCCTGCTTTCAAAAGGGTGATGGGCGGGAAATTATAAAAGCTCATCTGCTCCGCTTCTTGGGGTTGCTCTGCCACCTTGGGTTTGCGAGCGGCACGCTTGCGGGCAGGCTTGGGATCGATGGCGCCGATATCGGCAGGGTCGATAAAGTTTTCAGCGGAAACATCATCATAATGGAAGACAGGAATGACATCGGTAATCTCTTCCGGCGGGGTGACATCCATCGGCGGCACCCAAACTTCCGGCTCTTCCCGTTCGCCTTCCGCTTCCATATCGGCAAAGCGACGCTTGATCTTTTCTTCTTCCACATTATCGATAAGGACAGGCGCTTCCCGCTTTTCTTTGGCGGCCTGCATCATCTTGCGGAAGGGCCAAGCCATCTGATAAAGGGTCAGATCAAAGAAGAACAGCACTGCAATGATCAGGGTGGCAACCATCAAAATGCCAAACCCCCATTTGCTCATCAATGCGATTAAGGGGCAGGCAATGATCCCGCCGACCACACCGCCTTGCAGGTCCAAGCCTTGCGCCCAGAAATCCGAAATTCCTTGGGTGAAGAATTCGCCAAAGGAATACTCGCCGGGATACCAAAATATGTAGCTTGACCCCGAAATGACGGTGGCGAGCACCAAGCCGGTCCAGAGCTTGACCTTGGTACTGTACTTTTTCTCCTTGTCCAAGGCATCCACGCCCAACCACACCAAAAAGATGGGGAAGAACAAGGTGGCAAACCCAAACAACCCATAAAACAGGTTTTTGACCAGCCAATCCTTCAACGGAACTTCAATCGGCGTATAGATATAGACCGCAAACAACGCCGCCAAGGCAAAAAAGACCACCGCATAGATACTGCGCCGAGTCGCTTGCTTCTTTTCGGCTTGCTTTGCCGCCGCTTCTTCTAATTTTTTCTTTTTACTAACACGAGGCACGTCCGCGCCCTCCTTAAATAAAGTTTAAAACCATCGCCGCAACACCGAATGCGGCGGAATAGAACATCAATATCGAAACATTTTCTTTTTTGACCAACACTTTGAGCAGAGAAAGCCCACCCAATGCGCCGAGAAAGACAGCGGCGAGAGAGACCCAAAAGGTTCGGCCCGTCATCGTCCAGTCCATGCTCATCAGCCCCTTGCCAATAAGCGCAGGAATGGCGGTCATCATCGAAAATTCCAACGCCGCCCACGCTTTAAAGCCCATATTCCTTGCCATGCCGAAGGTCATTGCCGTTCGGGAAAAGCCGGGGAGCAGGGACGCCCCTTGAAATAAACCCAATTTCACCGCCTGCCCGAAGGTCAGGTCGGTCAGGTCCCAATTCTTTTCGATGCTATGGTCTGCAAGGAAGAGCACGCCCGCATTGGCGATCAGCAAAAAGCCCACCAAAAGCAAACTTTCACCGACCCCTTCCAAAAAGCCATACTGCTTTTGCAAAAAGGTCAAAATCCAATAGGGGGACGCCGCGATGGGGGCATATACCGCCATCTTCTGATAGCGGCTCGCCTTGCGCCAGCGGAATTTATTATTTTTGCTATCGGTAATCATTTTGCCGATGCTCTTGATGCATTCCCAAGCGGTCTTATAAAAGAGCAGCAGGATCGCCGCCGCCACCGCAAGCTCCAAGCCCGCAGGCAAGGTTTTTTGAGCGACTTTTTCAAACATCAGGCGGTGCGCCGAAGCCGAAAGGGGCAGTGCCGAAGCCAAACCCTCTATCAATCCGCCGATACTTGTTTTTAATAATTCCATTTTTCCCTCCGGACATATTTATACAAATATCATTATATCAAATAAGTATTTTTAATGCAACCGCATTTTTTCGCTTGACAGATTTTCGAAATTCCCCTATAATTAGACTTGGTGTATTAGTATATTTTAACTAAATTGTATTTAGTTTGAAGTACTTTTCAAACACACAATCATAACATAAGGAGGCACACCATGTTCCAAGTAGAACTGTGGATGCTGATCGCCGTTGTGGTTGCTGTTGTTATTTTAGGCTTTGTTCTATTTATCGCAGGCTTTTCCTATCGCAAGAAGAGCAGCGAGAAGCAGATCGGCTCTGCCCGCGAAGAAGCAAAGCGTATCATCAACGATGCAATTAAAACTGCCGAAACGAAAAAGAAAGAGGCTCTTTTGGAAGCAAAGGAGTCCTTGCTCAAAGAACGTACCGAGCAGGAAAAAGATCTCAAAGAGCGTCGCGTGGAGGTAACACGGCAAGAAAAACGGCTCCAGCAAAGAGAAGAAATTCTCGACAAGAAGTACGACAATATCGAGCGCAAGGAAGAAGTCCTTGCCGAAAAGCAAGCAAAAGTTGAAAAATTGCAGCAGGAAGCGGAAGAGGTCAAAAAGGCTCAGATCTCCATGCTGGAAAAAATCTCCGGCTATACCGCCGAGGCCGCCAAGGCCGAATTGCTGCGCCAGATGGATTCCGAATTGGAGCACGAATATGCTCTGCGGATTACCGAGCACGAAAATCGCTTCAAGGAAGAGTTGGACGATAAGACCAAGAATATTCTTTCTCTGGCGATCCAAAAATGCGCCGCCGACCATGTGGTGGAATCCACCGTCTCGGTGGTTGCCCTGCCCAGCGATGAAATGAAGGGCCGCATCATCGGTCGCGAAGGCCGCAATATCCGCGCCTTGGAAACCATCACCGGTGTGGACCTGATCATCGACGATACCCCCGAAGCCATCACCCTTTCCAGCTTCGATCCCATCCGCCGCGAAGTGGCGCGGCAAACCTTGGAGAAGCTCATCTCCGATGGCCGTATCCATCCCGCCCGCATTGAAGAGACGGTGGAAAAGGTCAAGAGAGATCTGGAAGTTTCCATGAAGAAGGAAGGCGAGCGCGCCACCTTCGAAGCAGGTGTCCATGGCCTGCATCCCGACCTGATCAAGCTGCTGGGCCGCCAAAAGTACCGCACCAGCTATGGTCAAAATGTATTGAACCATTCCATCGAAGTATCGCAGTTGTCCGGTCTGCTGGCCGCCGAGATCGGCGCCGATGTTACCATCGCCAAGCGCGCCGGCTTGCTGCATGATATCGGCAAGTCTGTCGACTTTGAGATGGAAGGCTCCCATATCCAAATCGGTGTGGATATCGCAAAGAAATATAAGGAAAGCGAAACTGTGGTCCACGCCATTGCCGCCCACCATGGCGATGTGGAGACCGTTTCGGTCTATGATGCCATCGTGCAGGCCGCCGATGCCATCTCTGCTGCCCGCCCCGGCGCCCGCAGAGAGAATTTGGAGAACTATATCAAGCGTCTGGAAAAATTGGAAGAGATCGCCAATTCCTTCCCCGGCGTTGAAAAGACCTTCGCCATTCAGGCCGGTCGCGAAATTCGCATTATGGTGGATCCCGAAAAGATTTCCGATGATAAGATGACCATCCTTTCCCACGATATCGCTAAGAAGATTGAAGGAGAGCTGGAATATCCCGGACAGATCAAAGTCCACTTAATTCGTGAGAGCAGATCGATTGATTTTGCGAAGTAAACCGATGAAATCGACGCAGAACGACTAAATAAGGAAAGAACCTGCCGCACGGCAGGTTCTTTTTTATGTCTTTTTTGTTTTTTTACCATTCGGCATATCATTATATAGCCGAAGGTAAAAGAAACAAAAAATCTGCATTCGATTTGATCGGTTTCGTAAACGAAGAAAATATAAAAAATAATAACGATATACCCCAAATCATTTGGGGTACCAACCAAATGATTTGGTTGGATAACGAAACAAGGCGGTGCTGTACCAAATGAATTGGTACGAACCACCCAAATGAATTGGGGTACCAAATGATTTGGTAGGAAAACAACCAAATGATTTGGTAGGGTGACATACAAATGAATTGTGCAATCGGTCCAAAAGCAAACCCCGCAAGGATTTTCCTTGCGGGGTTTTTGGTTTTATTTCAATTTAATTAAGGTTGTTGAAAACCGTTCAAATGAAATGGAT
>CALGEL010000037.1 GCA_937881855.1 uncultured Clostridia bacterium
CATACCATAAAATTCGTTGACACTCTTGGTCAGTTGAAGGTCAAGAACCTGATTACTGCAAGCAGCGTCGGTGAAATACTTAACGGTATCAAACTCTCCTACGGAAGCAGGATCATCATAGGTGAGAACATCCGCAGCGACCTTATCGTGCAGGACTTGCATCTGCTTGCCGTCAACGATTTCGGTTGTCACCTTACCGGTATTAAACATACCATTGGAAAGTTTCAGAGAAGCTTTGCCGGTCGGAACATTATCCGAACGAATGGTCATATCCCAATCGATATAAGTATAATCGATCTTATAACGGGTACATTCTTCATAGGTATAATTTCCCAACGGAGTTTCGGCGACATTCACTTCTTTCATTTCACTGGGAAGCAAGCCGGTAGCATCGGCGGTCGCGCTCCAATAGTTGCCGGAGTAATCAAGCATTGTTCCGTAACCGGTACCTTGCGTTCCGGGAACTTTATGGTTCTCAATCATACGGTTGCCTTTGAAAACAATAACTTCAGAACAATCTTGCTGAGCGCAGGTGGAATGGAAACAAGTGGTTTCTTTATTTAACCAAAGACCTATATCGCCTTGGTTCCTAAACGTATTATTGGTGAAATAGAAGGTCATCGAGGGAACGAAAGACATTTTAAAGGCGGCTTTTTCATCTGCCTGGAAACCGTAGTTCATAATGTTTCCATCAAAATTATAGATAATGTTCGTCTTTAAAGAAAGTTCACCGGTGTGATCGTTGGTGGTGATCATATAAATATTTTCTTGACCGTCACCGTCGTTATTATGAAAATAACAATTCGTCAAGCCATAATAGGGATCAGCGATATCGCGGGACTGCATCATATTAAAGAATACACTGCCTCCGGTAGCATTACCGAAATAGTTGCCATCCAGGACCAGCTTCTCATAGTAGGGACCAAAGAAATTGATTCCTTTCAAACCATCGATACGAGAATCATACAAATAGAAGGTGCAGCGGTCACTCAAATCACCGAACGCTTTATTAAAGTTGAACAGGCTGGTGTTTTTAGCACCGTTGCGGTCCAAACCGCCGCCGGCATTCAAAGCCAGAACATTCTTCAAGATGGCGATGTTATCGGATTTTCTTGCACAGTCGTCCACATAGGAGCAGTTCTTGCCCATAACGATACCGTCAATGGTAATAACATAATCATCGGCGCCCTCTGCCACACGAATACATGCATTGAAGACAGTTTCTCTCTTCATATCCGCACGCATAGGATTCAATGTCCATGCAGAGGATTCAAATTTATCCTGAGTTAAATATTCGTAGGGCTTCACATTGGGGTTGACCCCGTATTGCTCGCCAAGAAAGGTGC
>CALGEL010000038.1 GCA_937881855.1 uncultured Clostridia bacterium
TATCCCAACCGGCTTTGCGGGGGACCATGCAGCCCTTCATGGTGCGGTAGCGGGGGATCATATCCTTGATAACACGGGTCAGAACATGGCCGATATGCGGTTTGCCGTTGGCAGTCGGCGGGCCGTCGTAGAACACATAGGGGGTTCCTTCAGCTTTGGTCTCGATGCTCTTTTCAAAGATCTTTTCATCGCGCCAAAATTTTTCGATTTTTTTCTCTTCCTCAACGAAATTGAGGTTGGGGGATACGCTCTTATACATCGCGCTGTTCTCCTTTTCAAAAAATAACGCTTTCATCCTATGCATAAGGATGAAAGCGTTGAACTTCCATAATAACCACCGTTTGCAAGCAGACCATCATCTGCGCCCCGTTTTAACGCGCGGGAAGCGAAGGAGCCTACTGATCAAAGGCGTTCGGTCCTCAACTCGGGAGTGATTTTCGCTTATTGCTCTTTCCGTCGGGCTTTCACCGCCCCCGACTCGCTTTGGGATGTCTGCAAGAAACTACTCTCTCCGTCATAGTCTTTATGTACATATATATTATAAATAATAAATTTAAAATGTCAAGGCTTATTTCTTGACAAAATGAAATCCATATGATAACATATGAGCAGATATTCATATGAATGGAGGCTCATTTGTTTTGCATAATCATCAAGAGACGTTAAAAGCGGTGCGTTCCCAGCTGCCGCCCGATGAAAAATTAAATCAGCTGGGGGATTTATTCAAAGTTTTCGGTGATCCCACGCGGATTAAGATCTTATATTCCTTGTTTGAATCGGAGCTGTGTGTTTGCGCCATTGCCGAGCTTTTGGGAATGACCCAATCGGCAATTTCCCATCAATTAAAGGTCTTAAAAGATGCAAACCTTGTATCCTTTCGCAGAGAAGGAAAGACCATTTATTATTCCTTGGCAGACGATCACGTGAACTTGATTATTGCCCAAGGGTTTAATCATATTACAGAAGGGGAGAAAATAATGAAAAAAACATTTATGATGGAAGATTTGGATTGCGCCCATTGCGCCGCCAAAATGGAAGAAGGAATTCGCAAATTGGAAGGCGTTTTTGAAGTGTCCATCAATTTCTTTGCCCAAAAGATGATCATTGAATTGGACGAAGAACGTTCCGAAGACATTATGAAGCAAGCGCAACGCGTGGTGTCCAAGGTGGACCCGAATTGCAGAATTATCATAAAATGATGAGCAGAAAGCAAAAAAGAATGTCCGTCAGGATTTTCGCTTCGGTGATTTCCTTGTTGATGGCAGTATTTATTCCGCTCGATCATTGGTTGAAAATAGGGTTGTTCTTAATCCCTTATTTTATCGTTGGCTATGATGTCGTTTGGGGCGCAATTTCCAATATTTTGCGCGGGCAAGTGTTTGATGAAAAGTTTTTGATGGCGCTGGCCACCATCGGAGCTTTTGCCACCGGAGAATATCTGGAAGCGGTGGCGGTAATGCTCTTTTATCAGGTGGGCGAACTGTTCCAAAGTATTGCGGTGGGTAAAAGCCGCCGTTCTATTGCTCAGTTAATGGATATCCGCCCCGATCGTGCGATGGTTCTTCGGGAAGGGAACGAGATGGAAGTTTTTCCCGACCAAGTGGAGATTGGAGAAACCATTATTATTTATCCCGGCGAGAAGATCCCGCTGGACGGTGTGATTTTGCAGGGGGAAACAACGGTTGATACCGCCGCTCTTACCGGTGAATCTTTGCCTAAAAGCTGCAAGGCAGGGGACGAAGTTCTAAGTGGCTCGGTGAATTTATCCGGCTGTATTTCGGTTAAAGTGTTGAAACCCTTTGAAGAGAGTACCGTCTCCAAGATTTTGGAACTGGTGGAAAACTCCGCACTCAAAAAGGCAAGGGCAGAGCGGTTTATTACGCGGTTTGCCAAGTTCTATACCCCTTGCGTGGTGATTGCGGCGGCGACTTTGGCATTGATTCCGCCGCTGTTTTTGGGCGGTTGGCAGGATTGGCTTCATCGTGCACTGATCTTTTTGGTGGTATCATGCCCCTGCGCCTTGGTGATCTCGGTTCCGCTCTCCTTTTTCGGAGGAATCGGTGGAGCTTCCCGCAAGGGAATTTTAATCAAAGGCGGCTCAGATCTGGAATCGCTTTCAAAGGTGCAGACCATTGTTTTTGATAAAACAGGGACTCTGACGACAGGGAATTTTTGTGTTTCGGAAATCGTATCCGAGAATTGTTCAAAACAAGAAATGTTGGAGTTGGTTGCTTTGGCAGAAAGCCATTCCAACCATCCCATTGCTCAATCCATTTGCGATAAATATGTAGGGGATTTGGATCGTTCTCGTGTATCGAATTTAAAAGAAATCGCGGGGCAAGGCATCTGCGCAACCGTCGATGGAAGAGAACTTTATGCAGGCAATGAAGCGTTGATGCAAAGCATCGGATTGGCAGATGCTTTGCCCAAATTTAAGGGAACAGCAATCTATGTTGCCATCGATGGTTGCTATGTTGGGTATATTTTGATCTCCGATGAATTAAAGACCGACGCCAAGGATACGGTTTTCCAATTAAGAAAGCAACATATAGAAAAACTCGTGATGCTTTCGGGTGATGCCAAAAGCAAAGCGGCTTTAATTGCGGAACAATTAAGGTTGGATCGGGTGGAAGCTGAACTCCTGCCCCAGCAAAAGGTGGAGATCTTCGAGCAAATTCTCGAGGAAAATCGAGCAGGAACTGTCGCTTTTGTCGGCGATGGCATCAATGATGCTCCTGTTCTTGCGCGTGCCGATCTCGGTATTGCCATGGGCGCCATGGGGAGCGATGCCGCAATAGAGGCGGCAGATGTGGTGTTGATGGATGACCAACTCAAAAAACTGCCGTTGGCGGTAAGTATTGCCAAGAGAACGATGCGGATCGTTCGGCAAAATATTATCTTTTCTTTGGCGGTCAAAGGCTTGGTCCTTGTTTTGGGCGCGTTTGGCTTTGCAGGCATCTGGCTGGCAGTCTTTGCCGATGTCGGTGTAATGGTAATTGCCATATTAAATGCAATGCGTGCATTAAAATAACGAAAAAAGCTCTTGAAGTTACTTCAAGAGCTTTTCTATTAGCGCGGTACATCCTTCTTTGATATCATTGTATGTCGCATCAAAGTTACCGGTGTACCAAGGGTCTGCAATATCACCGCCACGGTCGGTAAAGTCCAGCAATAGCCTTAATTTATCTTGGGGATCGTTTTGATAAAATCGCCGCATATTGATCATATTGTATCGATCCATTCCGATCAGCAAATCATAGTATTCATAATCGGTTTTGGTCATTTGGCGGGCGCATCTCGGTGTAAAGGAAATTCCCTTTTCAGTCAATTTGGCCTTGGTGCCGCGATGGGTGTCGTTTCCGATCTCCTCGGTGCTGGTTGCGGCGGAGTCAATCTCCCAATCCAGCCCCTTTTTATGTGCCATATCCTTTAAGACAAACTCCGCCATGGTCGATCGGCAGATATTGCCATGGCAAATAAACAAAATCTTCATTGTTATAATCTCCTTTGGGGCGATTATAGCATAAAATCAATATTTTCTCAAGTTTTTTGTTGCTTGATGTTTGTAGTCAAATATGATATAATTAATTCATAGATAAACTTGAATTTTTAAGGAGAATAAACAATGTACAAGTATGAATATGAAACAGTAAGTTATAATTTAGAGGGCTGGGGACCATTTGGCGGAAATGATTATCAAATTGAAGAATATCGCTCAATAATCGACAAAAGAGCTGGAAATGGTTGGAGATATGTAGGTTGTATTCCAACAGTACAGCGTGGAACAGGACATACCCAAGAGATGGATTTGGTTTTTGAGAAGGAAGTATAAAACTAGGCAAACAACCGCCGACTTGCAAGTCAGCGGTTGTTTTGTTTCATATTCAATGCTTTCGCAAGTTTTTTGAGACCCATTTGCGGATTTGCTCGGCGGGAATGACCGATACTGCCATTAAAAGAATCAGCCGTAATTGTTCCCAAGATAAGCCCGCGGTGCGAAAAACTCTGCCACCATAATAGATCATTATGAGTTGAACAGCGGAAACAATCAGCATAATAAGAAGAAAGGGAAAATTTTTTCGAATGTTTGCCAAGGGATTGATCCGCTCGGTGCGGGCGTTGAAACTATTGAAAACCCCTGAGAAGATGAACAGGGCATAAAAAGCGGTCAAAAAGTGAATGGGATCGTCTTGAAAATGAAACCGCTCTCGAAAATAGGGTAGCCATAAAAAAGATAAGCACAACCCCATCGTATAAAGCCCCATAAAGAAGATCTGCTGCGCCATGGCGCGATTTAAGACCGGCTCTTTTTTGGATTTTGGGGGTTCCAGCATATATTCCTTTAAGTTTGGTTCCCCCGAAAAAGCCAACCCCGCCAAGGTATCCATAATGATATTGATCCAAAGCATCTGAATAACCGTAACCGGAGTATCGATCCCAATAAACGGACCGATCAAGGAAACACCAACTGCGCAAAGGTTCATTGTAAATTGATAGACGATAAATTTGCGGATACTTTTAAAGATGGTTCTTCCGTAGCAAATGGCATTGGCAATCGATGCGAAATTATTATCTAAGATTACAATGTCGCCCGCTTCTTTGGCCACTTCGGTACCGCTCCCCATCGAAAATCCCACATCGGCGCGTTTGAGCGCAGGGGCATCATTGATTCCGTCACCGGTCATTCCAACCACCAATCCACATTCTTGCGCCAGCCGTACCAGGCGGCTTTTATCGGTGGGGAGCGCTCTGGCAATAATCCGCAGATGGGGGAGTTGATTTTTGAGTTGTTGGTCGGTCATTTTGCTGAGTTCATCGCTGGTGAGTACCTGACCCGGGATATGATCTTTTAGTAATCCGCAATCTCTGCCGATAGCGATGGCGGTATCCTTGCTGTCTCCGGTCATCATGACCACCTGAACGCCGGCGCTTTGCACTTTTCGGATAGCAAGGGGAACTTCTTTGCGAATATCATCGCGGATCCCGATCAGCGCAACAAAGGTCAGATCGGTTGGAATGGTATCGGGACCGATCTTGCGCGGCGAAAGTGCGACCGCGATGCAGCGGATGGCTTTGGCTGAAAGGATCTGCTGGTGCTCTTTGATCCGATTGGAATGGAAGGGCTTGGGATTTCCTTGATCATCCAAATAATATTTGCATCCCTGCAAGATCTTTTCGGGAGCTCCTTTGACCAGGATCAGTTCTTGTTCGCCTTTGATGTGGGCGGAAGAAAACTTATAGGAACTATCAAAGGGAATGCGATGCTCCACTTGATAAGAGAAGATGTTTTTGGGTAGAGGAAGAACGCTTTCCAAAAGGGCTCGGTCGGTGGCGTTCCCACCCAATACTTTTTTATCGGAAAGAACGCTTCCGCTATTATAAAAGGCGGATAATTCCAAAATTTGTCGAATAGAGGCGGGGCATTTCCCGATCCGCTCATATTCTTTGCAAGTTCCACTGATAACTTTGATGACGCGGAGTTTACCGCCGGTCAATGTTCCGGTTTTATCGGTGAATAAAATATTCAGATTTCCCGAGGTTTCAATACCGACTAATTTGCGTACCATCACCTGATCTTTCAACATTCGAAACATATTGGAAGAAAGGACCACAGTGATCATCATCGGCAACCCTTCGGGAACCGCCATAACGACGACAGCGGTTGCCAAAGTAAGCGCATGCAATACGCGGGGAATCCATACAATCGGATGGGAAAAATCGTTGAGAATAAGTTGCATTTGGAATTGATTATCGATGACAAAACTGTTGAAGAGATCCGCAAACGCAATCAGGGCAGCGGCAATGTAACCCAATTTACTGATGGTGGATGCCAGCCCTGCCAACCGTTGTTTGAGCGGGCTTTCGGGCGTCTCTTCTTGCAGATCGGCGGCCATTTGACCATAGAAGGTAAAATCGCCGATCCGTGCGACTTCCATCAACCCTTCGCCTGCGGTGATGATACTTCCCTGAAAGAGTTGATTTTTATGGTTTAGATCCCAAACATTAGAGCGGTGGGAGGAGGGTTTCTTTTCTGCTTCGGCGCTTTCTCCGTTGAGTGCAGATTGGTCCACGTTTAACGAACCGTTGATCAAATATCCGTCTGCGGCTATGCGCTCTCCCGCTTGAAGCAATATAAAATCGCCGACAACCACTTCACTGATAGGAATGGAGAAAATCCCTTTGGCGCGTTGAACACGACAATGGATGTTGGCGGCGGAGCGTTGCAATTCCAAAAAAGCAGATTCGCTTCCGTATTCCGAAAGAGTGGAAATAAAGGTGGCCAAAAAGATGGCGACGGCGATTCCAACCGCTTCAAACCAATCTGCGTCGTGGAATAGGAACAGAACATTTATTCCAAGGGCGACCAAAAGGATTTTGATGATCGGATCACCAAAACTGCTCAAAAAAGATTGAAAGAAACTTCTGCGTTTTTTTCGAGAAAGAATATTGGATCCGTATTTTTTGCGCGATGCGCGCACTTGTTCGTCGGTAAGCCCTATTTTAATCGCTTGGTTTTTCATTTGCTTATCCTTTCGCTTTTTAAATATCTTTATGCAAAAGGAATTGGACATATAACTATACCCCTGCCGTTTGGCAGGGGTATTCTATTATTTTAAATAGTTTAGAAGAATCTCAATATTCTCATCGGAATATTCGATTTCGGCAGAATAGAGGCGGGCGATCTCAAACAAGTCTTTCGGATCGGTCGCGTTTCGAGATAAGTTGTTAAAGATGCGCAACGACAAAGCGATAAATTTGATGCGTTCGGTCAATCGACCATCGTCCAAGGCCCCTGCCAAATGGCGGTATATCAGATAAATTGCAAATTGCTCGCAAGCCAGATCCCATTCGATAACCCAATTTTCGTCGTTGATTTGATCGAGATATAAATCCCATTGGGGATCTAAACGTTCCAAACTGCGATAGATTGTTTTGAAATCAGACAGAGACGGAAACTCATTTGCAGAATAAAGGGCACACATACGATGAATTCGTTGATTCATAGGAACAGAGCGATCCTGCAAAATAGAATAAATATCGTGGCGAATTTTGAAAAATTCACGTTCTTTCTCTGTGGCGTTCTCTGCCGAGCTTTCGTCAGAGAAAAAGGTGGTCTTTTCTTGCTGACTTAAAATCAATCGCGCCGCTTCTTCGCAGCATAAACCTAAGCCACATTCAATACGATCGGAAAACTCATTGAAAAAACGAGGGTGATCGTTGCAAATATTGCATATCCCATCTTCACCGAAGGCACAGATCAACTCACATAAATTATCATCGTTCAGAAATGGGCAACGATCATTTTTGCCTAAGATAAAATGCGGAGTATCACCCAAGGAAATGTTTGCCTGCAATTTATCGCCTAACGGAGAAGGGAGCTCTCGATAAAAAGCAAGGGTATCCTCATCAATATCAATCTCCCATCCGATGCAGCAATTATGGGTGCAATGCCCCGCGGTACATTTAAAATTGTCGTAATAATTCGGTTTGATTATTTTCATAACTTAAAGTATAGCATATCGGGATAAAAAATCAATACAACTTGACTTTTTAAGCCTATTAAAATAAAATGTCATATAGAGGTATATTATATGGAAAATGCAAAACATCCGTTGCCGATTTCCAAAAAGGAATTAGATGATCTTGGAATTTGGCAGCCAGATTTTATAATTGTGAGCGGGGATGCTTACATTGACCATCCGTCCTTTGGAACAGCGCTGATTGGGCGCTTGCTGGAAAGGGCGGGTTTTTCGGTGGCGGTTATCCCGCAGCCTGATTGGCATTCTACCAAGGATTTTGAGCGGTTTGGTATGCCGCGATTGGCCTTTTTGGTTAATGCGGGAAATATAGATTCGATGGTCGCCAATTATACTGTTGCCAAACGGCGCAGGGAATACGACTATTATTCTCCCGACGGCAAGGTTGGAAAGCGTCCGGATCGAGCCGTCATTGTTTATTGCAATAAGATTCGAGAAGCATATGGGGATGTTCCCATTGTCATCGGTGGAATTGAAGCATCTTTGCGGAGATTTGCTCATTATGATTATTGGGAAAATCGTATTCGAAAGAGCATTTTGATCGATAGCGGTGCAGATCTTTTGAGTTACGGAATGGGTGAACGCTCGATTTTGCGTATTGCCGAATTATTAGAGCGGGGAATTCCGATCCATAAAATTCGTGATGTTCGCGGAACGGCCTTTATTGCTGAGCGGGATTATAAGCCCAAAGGAGCGATGATTCGCTTGCCGGATTATAAGACCGTTCTCGGCGACAAACTAAAATATGCTTCGTCCTTTAAAACGCAATATCAAAACTGCGATGCCATCGGCGGAAAAGTTTTATGCGAACTATATGATGAGGGACTATTGGTTCAAAATCCGCCGTCTCTTCCGCTAAATACCGAAGAATTGGATGATTTGGCTCAACTTTCGTATACCCGCAAGCCGCATCCTTCTTATGGCAAAAAAGGAATTCCCGCCTTGACGGAAGTGGAATTTTCCATCACCCATAATCGCGGGTGTTTCGGTGGATGCGCTTTTTGCGCCATTGCATATCATCAAGGACGTGCGGTTACCTCGCGAAGCATCGACTCTGTTATCGAAGAAGTTGAATTTTTAACCAAACAACCGGATTTCAAAGGATATATTCATGATATTGGCGGGCCTACCGCAAATTTCAGGACAGGCCCTTGCAAAGCGGTTGCCGAAGGAAAGAAAGGGGTATGTACCGAGCGGCGTTGCCTATCGCCGGATATTTGCCCCAATTTGATTAAAGACCATAGCGAATATTTAGAGTTATTGCGTCGGGCAAGTGCGGTCAAAGGCGTCAAAAAGGTGTTTGTTCGTTCCGGCATCAGGCACGACTATGTGATGGCAGATAAAACATATGGCGGTATGTTTATTGAGGCGCTTGCCAAACGGCATGTTTCAGGTCAGTTGCGGGCGGCGCCGGAGCATATTTGCCCCGAAGTATTATCCTTGATGGGAAAGCCATCCTATGAGGTGTATGAAAAATTTGTATCAAAGTTTAATGCAGCGAGCAAAAAAGCGGGGTTGGAGCAATATGTTGTTCCATACCTAATGTCCTCCCATCCGGGTTCGACAATGAAGAGCGCAGAGCGGTTGGCGACCTATATGCAAAAGAACCGTGTGCGGTCCGAGCAGGTGCAGGATTTTTACCCAACCCCCGGAACGGCGGCGACGGTAATGTATTATACAGGGGTTGACCCTTTTACCAATCGAAAGGTATATGTCGCAACTTCGCCGGAGGAAAAACGCGCGCAGCGGGCATTGCTGGGGCAAAAGAAACCTACATCCCATCGAAAGAACAGGAGAAGAAAATAATGTTTGATGCTCAAAAGATAAAAAACGATTGCGTGGAATGGATCCGTTCTTTTTTTGAAGAAAACGGACCCGATTGCAATGCAGTTCTTGGCATTTCCGGCGGAAAAGATAGTTCAGTCGCCGCCGCATTATGTGTGGAGGCGTTGGGCAAGGATCGTGTAATCGGGGTTTTGATGCCCTGCGGGGAGCAACACGATATTGATATGGCATATAAATTGGTCCATCATCTGGGGATTAAGCATTATGTCGTCAATATCAAGGATGCGGTGGATGGCTTGAAATCGGCGGTTCCGAGCGAAATTGAATTAACATCCCAAAGCGCAACCAATTTACCGCCCCGCATTCGAATGGCGGCGGTTTATATGATCTCTCAATGCTGCAACGGGCGGGTGGTTAATACCTGCAATCTTTCGGAAGATTGGGTAGGTTATTCCACTCGCTATGGAGATGCGGCGGGGGATTTTTCTCCGTTATCTAATTTGACGGTTCAAGAAGTCAAAGAGTTGGGGCGGCTTGCGGGACTGCCGGACGATTTGGTGGATAAAACACCGATTGATGGGCTTTGCGGCAAGACCGATGAAGAGAATTTAGGGTTTACCTATGCCGAATTGGATCGGTATATCCGCACCGGTGAGATAGAAGATTTGGCGAAAAAAGAACGGATTGATGATCTGCATCGCAAGAATCTTTTTAAATTGCAGTTGATGCCTTCTTTTAAACCCGAAATATAAAAGAGAAATAAAATGGATTTTAACAAAAAACTACAACATTTACGAAAACAACAGAATATGACGCAAGAGCAACTTGCAGAGAAACTCTATGTATCCAGAACGGCGATATCAAAATGGGAAAGCGGCAAGGGGTACCCCAACATTGAATCTTTAAAATGTATTGCAAATGTTTTTGGAATTACGATAGACGAGTTGTTGTCCGGCGATGAACTAATCGTCGTTGCCCAAACGGAGAATAATACCAATTTGAAAAAGGTATATGCCACGATATTTGGGATTTTGGACTTGGGGGCGATTTTATTCGTTTTATTACCGCTTTATTGGAATTCTAAACTGGGGTATTCTGTAAATTTATTTTCCTTTACAGATGCTGCAACGACGATTTTGATTGTTTATTGGCTTTTCTTCGTTTTCTTAATTCTTTTGGGCTGCTTTGAACTGTTGTTTATTCAACTGAAATTGGAACGAAAAACAGACCTTTTGGAAAAAATATCGCTGATATGGAGTATCATAGCGACATTGTTCTTTGGTGCGGCTAAGGAACCGTATGTTGTTGGTTTTATGTTTTTGGTGTTCTTGGCTAAGTTGTTTTTATTGATAAAACAAATGAAAATCAAATGAAATAAATCCCCGACACGATTCGTGTCGGGGTTTTTGTGTGATGTGACGATTGGTTTCTTGCTTTTGGAGAATGATTTCGTTACACTATGAATGCAGACTGCACTAAAAAAGAAACGGAGAAAAAAGAATGAATTTTAAAAGAATGATAGCATTATCGGGAATATTGTTTTTAGTGTTTATATTATTTACAGGCATTGTTTTATTTGTTGATGTTCAACCGATCGGGCCTGATGGGTCTTCGGTCGGTTTGGCAATGATAAATCAAGCCTTCGCCAAACAAGTCGGGGTTCATTTATTGTGGTATCAAATTACCGATTGGTTGGGCTTGGTTGCGATCGGTGTTGCACTAGGGTTTGCGGTTTTGGGTCTGGTTCAATTACTGACGCGAAAAAGTATAAAAAAAGTCGATTCTCAAATAATTGTTTTGGGCGTATTTTATGGGTTGGTCATTTTGATCTATGCTTTTTTTGAAATTATAATTGTGAACTACAGACCGATACTGATGGATGGAATGTTGGAAGCGTCCTATCCTTCGTCGCATACCATTCTCGTCCTTTGCATTATGTCGACGGCATTGACAATGTTTGATTACCTGCTTTCAAGAAAAAAGGCGTTACGATATATTTTGAGCGCGGCGGCGGTTATCATTATGGCGGTCACCGTTTTAGGCCGATTGATTTGCGGAGTCCATTGGCTGACAGATATCATAGCGGGTATGATCCTTTCAGCGGCATTGGTGACGCTTTTTTATGCGGTTATTCAACTCATAAAAAAACGAAAATAAGAAAAAACGGAATGCATCAGCATTCCGTTTTTTTGTTTAATTTATCAAATACCTTCAAGATCAGCAAATTCAGTCCATAGAAAGCAGCAGAGCAGATGATACCGAAGAGCAAGCCGGTTGCTACGCGGAGATACATTGTTTCTGCCAAAGTAAAGGAATGGCAGAAGGTATTGACCGACGATGCAAAAAGAAGAGCGGAGCCTAAACCGAAGATCCATTGAATCAAGGGCGCCTTGTTGTTTTTTGCATAATAAATATAAAGGGTAAAGCAAGGCCAAGCCAAAAGGAAATCCTTAGTTCGCGGGCGCGCCGCAAAGGTATCGGTCAGCCAATTTCTAAAGTTGGTCTCGGCAAAGGAAATGTGACTGACGTTGCCGCTTCGTTTAATGTAGATAAAACCGATGATGGCGGCAACCGCCACGATCAACAGGTGATACCAGCGGAATTGCTTGGCAGTATGAATTGCAAGCTCTTTATATTCTGCAAGGCTTCTTTTCCTATATGACCAGAAAAGCAACAGCGCTCCGGCAAAGATCAAGGGGATGGTCAAGGATGCTTTGACACCGCGGAAATCCAGATTGTTGAGATAATACTCAGATCCGCTCAAAAGCGCGGCCATCGTTCCACCGCTAAGGCAGATCAAAAACAACGAAATTCCAGCAGAACTTAATATCAGCAGGGGTAAATTTAAGCGGTGCTTCATTGCGCGAATATAGATTAAAAAGATACCGACGCCAAAGCAAGGAGCAATGGTTGCAAAAGCTGTGGGGTAAAGGGAGAGCAGGGAGTCGGGCATTACAAACGTCACCGAAAAAGCAATCGCCGCGCACCCGAGCGCAATGTAAAGCAGATAGGGGATAGTTTTTTTGAAAATAAAGTCAAGGAGCATGGCAATCATCAAAACGGCGATGGCCGCTGCTGCGGCGGAGATTAAGGGGCGGTTAGGGGTGTAGTCGTTATAACTGAATTCCCCTTCGTTGCGATAACCCAACTGTTCCATTTTATCACAGAATAATCGTATGTTTTCTTGAGTTCGTTGGGCATTTTCTTGCTCGGTAAATCCCTTATCCTCCAACTGCTTGACAACGATAAAACGCGTATTGCGGTCATAGGCCGAATTGTACATTTGGTAATAAACGGCGGGGTAATATTTTTGCTCGATATTTGTTGTAAAATAAGTGGTATATGCACGCAGAATTTTTCCGTCGGCCGCTTCAATATAATCGTCGTAGTTGCGGGGCTCTTGGTTACCCAGCTGCATAATATTTTCAGTTAAAACCAAGGTGAGATCGTGGCGATCAATAATGTCGCAAACAGGGGCGCTTTTATCGTAGGATTCATATTGCTTGCCCCAAATGCCTTTTTGGAGTTTGAGATATTTAACCGAATATTTTTGGACCAGATCATCTAAATTACCTTCTTCGGCGAAGGTCATATCGGGGGAAAGCGCGATGTTTAAACCTGCTTTTTTGGCATATTCAATGGTACTTTCATTGTATTTTCCGCGCTTTTCGTGAATGACTGCGGTGGTGGCGCCGGCTTTTTTATAGTCTGCCAATGCCTTTTCCAACTTTTCGCCGGTAAAGAATTTCTCTAAGCGGGTTGCATCTACAGCGACCACATAAACCTTGGATGTTTGCTCAAAACTTATGCGGTGAAAGAGTGCCGGAACAATGAAAGCAACAAGCAAAAGAAAAGCGATGGCGCTGAAAACGATTTGTCGTCTTGTCATTGATTATTACTCCTGTTGTGTTCGTTTGGGCAAGATGATTTTCATTATGCCTGTAAGCCAGATGATGGCGGCATAAACAGCAAGGCAGATCATCAAAGGGAAGATGAACGCAATATTGCCGCCGGGCAAGGTGGGGAAGAAATAGTTGAAAATGAAATATACCGCAGTTGCAATTCCGCCGGCTCCAAGGATTTTGAACAGATTGATGCCGAGGTCTGCTGAGAGATAATTGCCTGTTACCTTGGTCATAGTAATTCCGATCAAAACGGCATAGGCAGTGAAAAGAATGGCGGTAGAAATGGCAACTGCGACAGCGCCGTATCCGCCTAACCAATAGTTGATCAACGGCTTGACCAGCATTACAGCAATACTGCCGATGACCGTATATTTATAAATGGAACCCAAATATAAAAGCTTGTTGAACAGTTCTTGGCAGACGTAACCAAAGACGCCGAGAGTATAAATAATCAATAAGAGCGAGGTTTGTGCGGTCAGTTCGGGGGTGAACTCTTCGCCCTCGTAAAGCAATCGAATCAGATCTTCGCCAAAGCCAAAGGTTAAAAGAATAAACGGAACAAGGATGGCAAAGAGCAACTGAATTAATTGCTGGGTGGTTTTTTTAACTTCTTCGCGATTTCCCTCTTCGTAGTTTTTGCTGATGGAAGGAAAGCTGATATTGCTCATTGCCACGACAAAGATGCTGATAATGGTGATGAAGAAATTGGTGGCATAATGGATGGCAGTCCCCGCACCGATGTTTTCACTCACAGCGGCTTTATCGCAGATGATGCAAATTTGGAACATAATGCTGGAAATGAAAATATATAAGATTTCGAAGTTTCTTTCCTTTTTGGCACTTTTTTCTTTGGTTTTATCGATATAGAAGATGCGATATCCGTTGCGATAAAAATCGGGGAGCAGGATGACTATATGCAAAAACCAACCCAAAGTGGTGATGAAACTGATTGTGAAAATATCTAATTGAGCGAATGCCAGATAAGAGATGATAACAACATTATAAGGCAAACTCATAATAGAAGTGATAAAAAAGACATTATTGTTTTGCAGGACGCCGGAAATGATATAGGCTACGATGACAAATAACCCGCTGGGAAGCATAATATAGAACATTTTTTGCGCTTCGTCGTAAAATTCAGGGTTGAGACCGGGCAGAAGCCAACGAACAATCAAGGGGGCCGCAATGTAAAGAAGGGCGGTGGCACCGAGTGTGATGGCGGATATATTGCAAATAAAGCGGGAGACAAACTCCTTTTGCGCGCTCGGTGCTTTATTTTCAGGTTTATTCAGTTTTTTGATAACTAAGGTTGCCAAAGCGGTTCCGATGCCGGTGAACACCAAGGTGGGAATGTCAAAAATTTGGAAGTAAATATCGGTTAATTCGTTACCGCCTAATGGCGCAAAGAAAATATTGCGCACAAAGCCCAATCCCTTTGCAATCAATATGCCGAAAACCATCAATAAATAGGTGCTGCCCTTCATATATGCACGTCCTTTAAAATTAAATATTATCTCAATCATAAATGATAACACAAATACTTAAAAATATCAACTATAATAATATATTATTATGTTTTGTTGACTTTCCGGCGTATTTCTTGTATAATTAAATTGGATATTGATGTTTGATAATATGGATTTCTTATATTGATTTAGGAGTACATAATGATTAAATTTTTTAGCGATATTAAAAAATATGCCAATTATATTTTTTATTCCGCAAAAGCAGAATTAAAATCCGAAGTGGCAAATTCAATTCTTAATTGGATTTGGTGGATTTTGGAACCCCTTTGCTTTATGGGGATTTATGCATTTGTTTTCACAGTCTTTTTTAAAGGGAAAGTAAAATATATTGCCGCATTTATCTTTTTGGGCATTACCGTTTGGGAATTTTTCAATGTGATGCTGAAAACCAGCGTGAAATTGGTGCGAAGTAATAAGTCGATTGTTTCGAAAGTGTATGTTCCCAAATACGTATTGATTGTTGAAAAAATTCTGCGTAACGGATTTAAGACAATGATCAGCTTTGCCATCGTCTTTGTTTTGATCATCATCTATCGCGTTCCGCTTTCCTGGCAAATGCTTTGGGCTATTCCGATTTTAGTATCATTTGTCATATTTACCTTTGGTGCTTGCTCTATTTTGCTCCATTTCGGCGTATATGTGGAAGATATGGCCAATTTTACCAATATTGCACTAAGGCTTTTATTCTATATGACCGGTGTGTTTTATAATTTGGCAGATAAAATTACCGGAGAATTGGGTTATTGGCTTGTACGAATCAACCCGATCGCTTTGTATTTGAACTGTATGCGAGATTCTCTGCTTTATGCCACAATGCCGAATCTCCTTTGGCTTGGGATCTGGTCTGTGGTCGGCATATTGATGTGTTTTGTTGGAATTAAGTTGATTCAAAAGAATGAAAATAGCTATGTAAAGGTGCTTTGATTTTATGCAGGATATTGCAATTCATATTGAAAAACTAAATGTTAGTTATAAAGAACTGAGTGCCTATTCCATCAAGAGAATGCTTTTAAAAGGCGGAAAGAAAAAGGATAAGTCTTTCCACGCATTGAAGGATATTTCGCTGGATATTAAAAAAGGCGAAATTCTAGGGATCATCGGAAAGAACGGAAGCGGCAAATCAACTCTTTTAAATACTGTGGCCGGAATTTTTGCGCCCGATAGCGGGACGGTTGATTTGAACGGAAAGAATGTTTCGTTGCTTTCGATCGGCGTAGGATTCCAAGCGGAGATGAGCGGTAGAGAAAATATTATTCTTAACGGCCTATTGCTTGGCTTTACAGAAGAAAAAATTCGCGAAAAAATGCCCGAAATCATTGAATTTTCCGAGCTGGGAAGTTTTATAGATAAGCCGGTTAAGACCTATTCCAAAGGAATGTATTCCAAACTGGCATTTTCGATTACCGCTTTTTTGGATACCGATATTATTTTGATCGATGAAGTTCTCAGCGTTGGCGATGAGCATTTTAGAAAAAAGAGCTCGGCAAAGATGAAGGAATTGATTTCAGACGAAAATCGGACAGTTCTGATTGTTTCACACAGTATCGGTACTCTTCGTAAATTATGCACCAAAATGCTTTGGTTGCATGACGGAAAGATCAAGATGCTCGGAGATACAAACGAAGTCTTGACAGCGTATGAGCAGTATATGTAAAAAACAAGCCCGACAATTTGTCGGGCTTGTTTTTTATATTATTTGGTGGAGCCGAGGGGAGTCGAACCCCTGTCCGAAAACCCATTCATGCAACCTTCTACGTGCGTAGTTTATCTATTAAAATTCCCTCGTTTAACCGCCGATAAACAGGCTGATAAAATCGGTAGCTTCATTATACATTTTCGGGGCAAAGCTTAGCCGAAAACGTTCACCACTAAAAATGACACCCCAAATGCGCTCGTGGTCCTTCGCACCGAGATGACGCTGCGTTAATTAAGCAGCGTAAGCTAATTTATTAGTGTTAGCGTTTATTTTTAAAGTTACACATTTTAAGGTGGTTGTGCGCCACCGCACGCTTATCACACTTCAAGATCCCCGTCGAAACCTTTACGACCCCATGGGGAACCCTATATAGTTTAACATGGAAATGAAAAATTATACAGGGATTTTAATCAATTATTGAAGGCGATTTCTTTCAAAAAGCGAATGCTATCTGCAACCCATCTGCGCGGCAATTCCACACAAAGCTTTGTTTGGGTATCTTTGGCGGAGCGGATATCGCAAAGCGCCATTCCATGCGGGCCTTGGGGATAGATATGCATCTCAAAGGGAACTTTTGCTGCAAAAAGAGACTGCCCAATTAAGAGCGAGTGTTTTACAGGGGCAATTTGATCTGTGGAAGTATGCCAAACAAAAGTGGGCGGGAAAGAGTCTGTAACAAGATCTTCAATGGAGACAGACAAGAGCTGCTCTTCGGTGGGATTGGCGCCAAAAAGATTTTCAAAGCAACGAATATTGCGTGTTTCTTTGGCAGAAATGACCGCATAAGATAAGATGGCGGCATTGATTTTGATGGATTCCTTATCGCCTAAAACTGCGGCAAGGTCACTATTCCAAAAAGCAGATGCGGTGGCCGCCAGATGACCGCCTGCCGAAAAGCCGCTGATTGCAATTTGGTCGGGGTTGATATTCCATTGCTCTGCGTTTTCCCGAATTGTTTTCACCGCGGTGAGCGCTTCGAATAAGCAACGGGGAAACCCTGCATCTTTATCGACGGAATAGTCTAATACAAATGCGGCAATATCGGCTGCTAAATATTGCAGGGCCACAGGCTCCGCTTCGCGTGTGGACAGATGCCCATAACCGCCGCCCGGACAGATGACGATTGCCGGACGCTTGCGTCCCTCGGAAAAATCAAAATTGGAGGGGATATAACATTGCATAAAGGCGCGATGGCCGCCGCCGAGATTCAGTTTTTCGTAATCTAAATTAAGTTCATATTTAAAATGTTCCATGATAGTCTCCTTCGATTATCTGTTTTGTTCTTTTAAGCGTTTTTCCATCTCTCTGCTTGCTTCTTTTTTGGCGATGGTATCTCGCTTATCATAGTTCTTTTTACCGCGGCAGAGTCCCAATTCAACCTTGACGTGCGAACCGCTGAAATAAAGAGAAAGGGGGATCAGCGTCAGACCCTCCTGCTTGGTTTTTCCAAAAAGCGACATAATTTCGCGTTTGTGCATCAATAATTTTTTTAGGCGCATCGGATCGCGATTAAAAATATTCCCTTGCTCATAGGGGGAGATGTGCATTCCGCGGATATATAATTCGCCGTCTTTGAATTCACAATAACTATCTTTGAGATTAACGCGACCTTGACGAATGGATTTAATTTCTGTCCCGAACAAAACAATTCCTGCTTCATAGGTGGAAAGAATGAAATAATCGAAGCTTGCTTTTTTGTTTCGGGCGATATATTTTCGTTCTTCTTGCTTCATAAACATCTCCTTCTATGCAAATATCATAACATATTCTTAAAAAAAGTAAAGGATTTTGTTAAACTTTTGTTTGCCAAATTTCGATAATTGGTGTATAATGGATATATTAAAAGTAGGAAGGTTCTGTTGGCAAATGTTCAAAATCGGCGATCAAATCGTTCATCCGATGCATGGTGCCGGATTTGTCGAAGGGATTGAGATGCAAGTCGTTGGCGGCGTGCAAAGAGAATATTACGCTATTTCTCTCTTGGGCGGAAAAATCCGCTTGAAATTCCCTGTCGAAAATTCGGGCACGATTCGTCTGCGCTCCTTGGTTGATGCAAAGCAAGCGCAGGAACTAATGCATTATTTTAATACCCTCGAAGTTGATATGAGCGGTCCTTGGAGCAAGCGTTATAAAGAGAATATCGACCGTGTTAAGAAGGGTGAGCCGGAGCAAGTGATTGAAGTGATCAAGACCTTAATGCTTCGCGATAAGATGGTTGGCCTTTCAACCGGTGATCGTCAAATGATGGTCATGGCCAAAAATATTCTTTGTTCGGAGTTGGCGATGGTTATGAACTCGGATATTGATACGATTTTTGGCAAACTTCAAGATGCAATAATAAATGAAATGGGCTGAAACTGAGTTTTCAGCCTATTTTTGAAGGGTGGTTTATGATGAGCAATATTAAGACAGCCGCAGTTCTTGTCTGTGCGGGAAGCGGAAGCAGAATGCAAGGAAGCTGCGCGGATAAACTGTTGCTTGAAATTGCAGGAAAACCCATAGCGGTGCACACTCTTTGTGCATACGATCAAGTGCAAGAGATCGATCTTATCGTTGTTGTCACGCGGGAAGAGAATGTACCTATGTACCAATCTTTTGCCGCTCAATATGGAATTCAAACACCTGTGTTGGTGGCTGTGGGCGGAAAGACACGGATCGATTCGGTGTTGAATGGCGTTCGAGCGGTTCCTGCGGAATATGATTTGGTGGCGATCGGCGATGGCGCACGCCCTTTGGTTCGATCGGAAGATATTTCTAAAACCATTGCTGCCGCCGCAGAAAGCGGTGCTGCGGCACTGGGGGTAAAGGCGATCGATACAATGAAAGAGATTGCGGAAGGATGGATTACCCGCACTGTGCCGCGGGAACAACTGATCCAAATCCAAACGCCGCAGATTTTTAGGCGTGCTGAATATTTGGAGTTGGCAGAAAAAGCGCAAAAGAGTGGTCGAGAATTTACCGATGATGCATCGATCTATGAATATTACGACAAACCGGTTCGGTTTGTGGAAGGGCATCGGGATAATTTAAAGATTACTGTGCCGGAAGATGCGGCAATGATAAAAATGCTTATGGAGGAGCGGTTATGCGAATAGGGCATGGTTATGATGTTCATCGCTTGGTTGAAGATCGAGCGCTGATTTTAGGCGGTGTGAATATCCCCTTTGAGAAAGGATTGTTGGGTCATTCGGATGCGGATGTTTTGACACACGCTTTGATGGATGCAATGCTCGGAGCGGCAGGGCTTGGTGATATCGGCAAACATTTTCCCGATACCGATCCGCAATATAAAGGGGCAGATAGTTTGGTATTGCTGGCACATGTAAAGGATTTGCTCCAAAAGAATGGGTTTCATTTAGTAAATGCAGACATTACCTTGATCGCGCAAAGACCAAAGGTGGCAACCTTTTTGCCGATGATGAAAGAAAAATTGGCGCAGGCACTCCGGTGTGATTTATCGCAGCTGAATATTAAAGCGACAACAGAAGAGCATCTTGGCTTTACGGGAGAAGGTGCCGGTATGGCTTGCCATGCTGTTTGCCTGATTGATGATCATGGTTAAGCGTAAGGATGCGGATTTTAATTCTTTTGTTTGCTTTGATTTTGAGACAACCGGGCTTGGAAAAGAAGATAAGATTATTGAAATCGGTGCGGTCAAGGTCATTGACGGGTATATGGTTGCCCGCTATTCTTCCTTGGTGGACCCAAAAGTCTTAATTGATCCATTGATTACAAAAATCACCGGCATCACCAATGAAATGGTTGCAGGGAAACCGACGATTGAAGAGTTGATGCCGTCCTTTTATGAGTTTGTTCAAGGGTTACCGATGGTGGCGCATAATGCACCGTTTGATTGTCGGTTTTTAGAGCGTGATTCAAAAGCCTGTGGATTCTATTTTGATAATGATGTTTTTGATACATTGACCTTCGCCAAAAAGGTTCTCCCCGCATTGCCGTCATATAAGTTGACAGCGTTGACGCAAGCGCTGGGGTTAAATCATAGCGATGCGCACCGCGCTTGGTGCGACGCAGAATGTACAGCACGGTTATATTTATTTCTAAAAATGAAAAACGAGCAAAAAAATTAAGCCGAGGCATTGCCTCGGCTTATTTGCTTTTAAAGTTCGCAGTTGTTGACTGTTCTGGGGAAGGGGATGACATCGCGGATGTTGCTTACACCTGTGAGATACATAACGCAACGCTCAAATCCAAGGCCAAAGCCCGCATGACGAGTGGAACCATATTTGCGAAGATCCATATAGAAACCATAATCTTCTTCGTTCAGATTGAGTTCCTGCAAGCGTTTTTTCAATAATTCATAATTATCTTCACGCTGGCTTCCGCCGATGATTTCGCCGATACCGGGGACCAAGCAGTCCATTGCGGCGACGGTCTTGCCATCGTCGTTTAATTTCATATAAAATGCCTTGATCTCCTTGGGATAATCGGTGACAAAGACAGGGCGTTTGAACACTTCTTCGGTAAGATAACGCTCATGCTCAGTTTGAAGATCGGACCCCCAATGGACAGGATAATCAAAGTTTGCATTGTTCTTTTCCAAAATTTCAATGGCTTCGGTATAGGTAACATGCCCGAAATCATTTTCAAGAACATTGTTAAGACGATCGATCAGACCGGGATCGATAAATTGATTGAAAAATTGCATTTCTTCGGGCGCATTGTCCATAACATAGCGGATGATATATTTGAGCATACTTTCTGCCAAAAGCATATCGTCCTTCAAATCTGCGAAAGCGATCTCCGGTTCGATCATCCAAAATTCTGCGGCGTGGCGAGTGGTATTAGAGTTTTCGGCGCGGAAGGTAGGACCAAAGGTATAGATGTTCTTGAATGCCTGCGCATAGGTTTCGCCGTTGAGCTGACCCGAAACGGTAAGGTTGGTGACTTTATTAAAGAAATCTTTGGTATTGTCAACCTTACCATCGTCGGTTAAGGGAAGGTTTTCCAGATCCAGCGTTGTCACGCGGAACATTTCGCCTGCGCCTTCGCAATCACTGCCGGTGATCAACGGGGTATGTACATAAATGAAATTGCGCTCATTGAAGAATTTATGAATGGCATAAGCGGCCAGAGAACGAACGCGAAAAACTGCTTGAAAGGTATTTGTGCGGGCGCGAAGATGGGGGATCGTCCGCAAATATTCCAAGCTGTGCCGTTTCTTTTGTAGGGGATAATCGGGGGTGGAGGGCCCTTCGATTTCCACAGAGTCTGCCTGAATTTCGAAAGGTTGCTTGGAGTTCGGAGTTTCCACCAATGTGCCGGAAACGATCAAAGCAGTGCCGACATTGAGCTTGGAAATTTCGGAAAAATTATCCAACTTATCGCTATATACGACCTGCAAAGGCTCAAAAAAGGTGCCGTCATTTAATACCAAAAAGCCAAAGTTTTTGGAACCGCGATTGGAACGGACCCAACCGCCGACAGTAATGGTTTTTCCGATATAATCTTCTTTGTTGCGAAATAAACTTTTAATTTCTGTGAGTTCCATTAAAATGCTTCCTTCTTTATAGAAATATTTAATTTATTCTAACATATTAAATTATAAAATTCAATCCTTTTTTCTTGCATTAAAATCGCGTATAATTGTAAAAAATACAAGGACGGTAGTAATTAAATGGTTCGATTGGCAAATAAGATTGATTTAGAGAAAATATGGAGCGTATATTTGGATGCGCGGGAATTTATGCGCCAAACCGGAAATGCATCGCAATGGGGTGATTTCTATCCCACCATTCCTATGCTGGAACAGGATATAGAACGTAACGAATTATATGTCGTTGAGCGGTCCGGGGTGATCTGCGGCGTATTTTTGTTTGCAAAGGGGCCGGATCCTTGGTATGCCGAGATTGATGACGGCGAATGGAAAAGCGATGAACCGTATAGTGTGATCCATCGGGTGGCGGCAAAGGCGGGTGTTAAAGGGATTTTTGCGGAATGTCTGGACTTTGCTTTGCGTAATGACCAACATCTGCGGATTGATACCCACGAAGATAATAAGGTGATGCAACACGTTCTTGAGAAAAATGGATTTATTCGTTGTGGCATCGTTTATGTTCACGAACGGAAAAGCCCGCGTATTGCTTATGAATTGATCAAATAAAAAAAGCCCATGCGGGCTTTTTTATTTTGTTCGGTTTCGGTCAATGTAGTCTTGCAGAATGATTTGGGCAGAAAGGGCATCGATGGATGCCTTTTTCTTTTTGCCTTTGGTATTGGCTTCCATCATAAAGCGGGAAGCGGCGACGGTGGAAAGTCGTTCGTCGTAAAATTCCATCTGCAGTTGGGGCATTAGATCCTGCAATTTTTGCTGAAATTGGCGTGTATGTTCGGCACGAAATCCTTCGGTGCCATCCATATTTTTGGGCAACCCAAAAACAATTTTTTGAATGGATCTTTCCGAACAAACAGAACAAATCTTATCTGCAAGTTTTTCTTTATCTCGCTCGTGGATGGTGCCGATGACTGTCGCAACCATTTCGTTGTCGTCGCAGACAGCCAGGCCTGTCCGGGCTTCGCCATAGTCAATTCCTAAAATACGCATGATTAAAAGTCCTTAATAATTTGATATAAATGTTCGCGGTTGAGTGCCGCGTCTTTTTTTGCTTCTTCGCTAAAAGCTGAAAGCCGGAGAGCGATTTCTTCTTTTTGTTCCATAATTTGTTCGAAATTTTTAATAAAGCGATCTTTTTCAAGAGCGTTATGATGAATCAAATATGGAGTCATCCCTGTTTGCTCGGCAAAGGCTTTTGTCTTGGGATCGTAGTCGATGGGGAGAAACGGTTGAGCAAGCATCGTTGATATGATTTGACCGTGCAAGCGTTCAACGATCTGATATTTACAGCTTGCCGCGTGGGCAATGACAGATTCCGGATTATTCGCTTTTGCAACAAGCTCAGCACAATTTTTAAGTTCATTGTGTAACGCTTTTAAGGGGCGAATATCTTGTAGCGAATGATAGGGGATTAAATAATAATAAAGCTGATGTTTTTGTGCAAGAATTTGCAGTGCGTCTGCAATTTGTTTGATTTTGGGATCTTGTTCATTCTTGAATTTGAAATTGATGCCGACAATGGTTTTTCCTTGCGCACGCTTTGGTCGGGAAACTGCAGGGATACTCCGCACATCATACGAAAATGCATCATCTTGCGTCAAAAATGCATCGCGTTTCGGTTGCAGTTCTTTCAGAAGTTTTACAGAATCTTCATCCCGCAGGGTGATTAAATCGATCCTTTTTAAAATACGAGCAACGTTTTTTCGGTTACTTTCTTTAAAAAGGGGACCGATACCGTTGGCATAAAGCATCGTTTTGCAACGATAGAGCAGTGCCATTTTCATAATGATGTAATAATAAAAGATGGATCTGGTTGATGTGGCGTCTTGAAGTATACTGCCGCTCCCGAATAAAAAGACCTTGGTTCTTTTCATAACTTTGCGAATTTTCCAAAGATTAAAGCGGTGGATCAGATGCACATTGGCGGGAACTTCGGTATTATTTGTGTCGCAGGTGAGAACGGAACCTTTATAATCTTTCAAATGATTCATCAATCCGTGTAGTGTTAAATCATCACCAAAGTTATTTTTCCCGTAATAACCGCTGATCATATAGTCCATAGGGCGCAAAAGATCAATAGCATCGTTATAGGATGCTTTTGCATCGGAAACCATCTGATTTACAGACAGTTCTTTTTCGCTTGAATCGGTGTTTTGAGAAAGCACCATCGGAAGGTTCAATCGGCGGCAGATCAACCGAGAGATAAAATTGCAAGTGCGTGTATGAGAATGGACCACCGAAGGACGGTTTCTCTTAAATTCTTTCAGGAGAATGAAATAAGAACGAAGGAGAGCCAAGGGAGATTTGCTATGCAAAGGAGTGTTGATATGGCGAACATCGGCTTCTTCGAGCGACGCAACATAGACCCCGCCCTTGGAAAAGACAGTTACGTCATTTCCTTCGCGACGGAGCTGCTTGGCAAGCTCGACGATATGCGGTTCCACACTGCCGCTGTCCAGCGGTGTGCAAAGCATAGCAATGTGTTTACTCATAGGTACTCCTAATTGTAGAATTCGTTGAAAATAGAGTCTTTGGGAATGGTAATGTTTTCGCAGCTATGAAAATGCTCCAATAGATCCAAAGGAAGATAGCCTTTTAATTTAGTTCGTTCGCTTTCATTGAGTGTGGCAGCGGCTTTTAAGATGCGCGCCTTTAAGATGCAAATTTCATATTCAAAAGATGAGTTGAAAAAGAAATCCGCATATTGCTTCATCGGTTTGATGTAGCGTTCTTCGCCGGCGCGGACACTCGGCCAGCGTTCAAGCGTATCCATAATTGATGAGTTGCGATGGATCATATCTCTCAGACTACGCCGCATTAAGCGGATATCTCTGGATGTAATTTCGCCCTTTTGGGAAATTACATAAGAATCAAACGGACAGATATATACCCCGATCATTCGCTCAAAGGGCAAACCTTCGGTTAATTTGGGGTTCATTGCGTGAATTCCTTCAATGATCAAAAGATCCTTAGAGGTGGGGCGCAATGTTATGCCGCTATCTACCCGTTCGCCGAGCTTGAAATCATAGCGGGGTAATTGAATGGACTTTCCTGCCAGAAATTCAGACATTTGCTTTTGGAAATATGCAACATCAAAGGCTTCCAAAACCTCAAAGTCCAGCTCTACCGCTTCCGGCTGTAATTGGCGGATTTTAGCGCGGGAATGATAATAATCGTCGATGGAAATGACGGTACATTGAAATCCATCTTCTTGCATCAGAGAAGCCAGACGATTGGAGAAGGTAGTTTTGCCGGAAGAAGATGGGCCGGTAACCAAAACTGCGGCAGTAAGATGATCGTTGAGGGTGCGGGTACAGGAGAAAGTGATCAACCTACGCAGCTGCTCAAATTGGAGCGTATGGCGGCTTTCTGCCACTTGAACCAAACGATCAATTTGATTATTTAAAAAATACTCGTTAATATCTTTGGGATAAAATTTCATAGAAACCACCTCGCTCTGCTAAAAAGCAGATATATTATATTATAACATCTATATGTTTGATAATTCAACACTAATATCAAAATAAAGGTAATTTTTTCTAAAAGCAAAAAGAAAAAGCACTTAGCAAAATGCTAAGTGCTTTATACTTGGCTGGGATAGCTGGACTCGAACCAGCGGAATGACGGAGTCAAAGTCCGTTGCCTTACCGACTTGGCTATATCCCAAAATGCCGGGCTTCTTTTCCTTAATAAAGGAAAGTGGGGTGATTGGTGGGATTCGAACCCACGACCTCCAGAGCCACAATCTGGCGCTCTAACCAGCTGAACTACAACCACCATATATAACCTTGTTTCCGGCAACGTTAGAATTATAAATCATTTTATTTGTAATGTCAAGAAGAAAATGAAGTTTTTTCATTTTGTGAAATGCAGATACATAAACATTAACAAATAGAAAATTTTTCAAAAAAAGTATTGATTTTCATAAAAATTATGCTAAACTATATTTAGCACTCAAAGGTCAAGAGTGCTAAAACAAACCCCGGAGGTATGAAGATGAAATTAAAACCATTATTTGATCAAGTCGTTATAAAAATGGAGCAAGCAGAGGAGACCACAAAGAGTGGTATTATTTTAACCGCTTCTGCGCAAGAAAAACCCCAAATTGCCGAAGTTTTGGCGGTTGGTCTCGGCGGATATGTGGATGGAAATAAGGTTGAAATGGTTGTTAAAGCAGGAGATCGTGTGGTTCTCCGTAAATACGGAACGACCGAAATTAAGATCGATGGGCAGGAGTTTTTGATTGCTCGTCAAAGCGATATTTTAGCTTTGGTAGAAGAATAAGGAGTGAATGAGAATGGCGAAGCAGATTTTATATGGAGAAGAAGCAAGAAAAGCGCTGCAAAACGGCGTGGATAAACTTGCCAATACGGTAAAGATCACCCTTGGTCCCAAGGGCAGAAATGTTGTTTTGGATCAAAAGTTCGGTACTCCGTTGATTACCAACGACGGTGTCACGATTGCCAAAGATATTGAATTGGACGATCCTTTTGAAAATATGGGCGCGCAGTTGGTGAAGGAGGTTTCCACCAAAACCAACGACATTGCCGGTGACGGTACAACGACCGCCACCTTGCTTGCGCAGTCTTTGATCTGCGAAGGAATGAAGAATGTCGCCGCCGGTGCCAATCCGATGGTGGTGCGTAAGGGTATTCAAAAGGCTGTGGATTGCGTTGTGGAAACCATTGCCAAGAATTCTCAGAAAATTTCGGGCAGTAAAGATATTGCCAGAGTCGCGACGGTATCTTCGTCCGATGAGGCGGTCGGTGCTTTGATTGCCGAAGCAATGGATAAGGTCAGCACCAACGGCGTTATTACCGTTGAAAAGTCCAAGACCGCTGAAACTACCTGCGATGTTGTCGAAGGTATGCAGTTTGACCGCGGATATATCACTCCGTATATGGTCACCGACAGCGATAAAATGGAAGCGGTCATCGATGATGCGTTCCTTTTAATTACCGATAAAAAGATTACCAATATTCAAGAAATTCTTCCGCTCTTGGAACAGATTGTTCAGGCGGGCAAGAAACTGATGATTATTGCCGAAGATATCGAAGGTGAAGCTCTGGCGACCTTGATCGTCAATAAGATTCGCGGCACCTTCTCTTGTGTGGCTGTCAAGGCACCCGGATTTGGCGACAGCAGAAAAGAGATGCTTCAGGATATCGCAATCCTTACCGGCGGTCAGGTGATCAGCGAAGAGCTGGGATTGGATCTTAAAACTGCTTCGGTTGATATGCTGGGCAGAGCCGCTCAGGTAAAGGTCCAGAAAGAAAAGACCATCATTGTTGGCGGATATGGCCGTCCCGAAATGATTGGCAACCGCATTGATCAAATTCAAAATCAGATTGCTGTGACCACATCTTCCTATGACCGTGAAAAGCTGGAAGAACGCTTGGCTAAGCTTTCCGGCGGTGTTGCTGTTATTAAAGTTGGTGCCGCCACCGAGACTGAGATGAATGAAAAGAAACTGCGTGTGGATGATGCCTTAGCCGCAACCAAAGCCGCGGTGGAAGAAGGAATTGTCGCAGGAGGCGGTACTGCTTATATTAAAACCATTGCATCGGTTGAGAAACTTCTTGACGAAACGGTCGGGGATGAAAAGACCGGTGTTCAGATCGTTCTGAAAGCGTTGGAAGCACCTGTTCGTCAAATTGCGTTGAACTGTGGCTTGGAAGGCTCGGTCATTCTCGAAAACATTCGTAAGAATGATGCAGTCAACTATGGATTTGATGCTTTTAACGAAGTATATTGCGATATGCTTGAAGCGGGCATTGTCGATCCTGCAAAGGTGACCAGAAGCGCGTTGCAGAATGCTGCAAGCGTTGCCGCGATGGTGCTTACCACCGAGAGCATCGTTGCAGACATCAAAGATCCTGCCGCAGAAGCGGCGGCAAATGCTGCTATGAGCCAAATGGGCGGCGGAATGTATTAAAAATTATAAAAGAGCAAGCGTTGCTTGCTCTTTTTATATGCATAAAATGATCGATGCTTCCATATATTCCCATAAGGAGGGAAGCGTTAATGAAAAAAATTTTGATTTTACTCTTGATTTTATTGTGTTTAACCGGTTGTTCAAAAAAAGAGAGTCGCCCAAAAGAATTACCCAATGACCCGATTGATATTGGTGGAAAAAGATTTGTTACATATTGCGGAGAAAAAGCGGTCCCGCTTTCTTATACGATTGACGGAGAACAACAAATTCAAAATGGGATCTATTGGTACTATGAATTGAATCAGGATGACCTCAAGGATTCCGCAGATAAATTTTATAGTTACGATGAATTAACATTAGATTTAAACGGTGCCGGAAGAATAGAAACATTGGATAAAAATAAATCATTTGTTACCAATGGTGGTTGGCCGTTGTTTTTGACGCCGGTTCATACGCAATATACACTTTCGAATCAAAATAAAGTGGATAAATTTATTAAAAAACATGCGGATGCACAGTTGATTGCCAACCAAATTGATGGAACAAATGCAATCATTACGGATGTTTGGAATTGCGATTTAGATCAAGACGGAGCAGAAGAAACATTATTTTTGGCAAAAAACGAAGAGGGAGAAAAGAGATATTGTTTTTTAGGGTATGTAAATGCTGAAAATTGCCAAATTTTAAGCGGTTTTTACAATTTAGGGAAATTGCCCGAACTTCGACCCATAATCTGCGATTTTGAAGGGGATGGGAAATGGTCGGTATTGCTTTATGAGTCTTGCCATTATCAAAAGTTTTCCACCTTTGATTTTAATAACGGAACATTTACAAAAGCCTATGATATTATCTTCTAAGAAAGGCTTGACAAAAAAATGAATTAAAGATACAATAAATCGGTAAATATATTGTAGATTTTCCCTCTGCTCCTATTATAAGGGGTGGAGGGCTTTTGGTAAAAAGGAGAAGACGATGAAAATTTACGAGGAATTGGTTGCCCGCGGATTGATCGCGCAGGTGACCAATGAAGAAGAAATTCGGGAATTGATCAATAACGGAAAGGCCACTTTTTATATTGGATTTGATCCCACGGCTGATAGCCTTCATGTGGGTCATTTTATGGCTCTTTGCCTGATGAAGCGTCTTCAAATGGCGGGCAATCGTCCCATTGCTTTGATCGGCGGTGGTACCGCAATGATCGGCGATCCTTCCGGAAGAACCGATATGCGCTCGATGATGACCAAGGAAACCATTCAGCATAACTGCGATTGCTTTAAAAAACAGATGGAACGGTTTATCGAATTCGGAGAAGGCAAAGCGCAGATGGTGAATAATGCCGATTGGTTGATGGACCTGAATTATGTCGAGGTTCTGCGTGATGTTGGCGCTTGTTTCTCTGTGAATAATATGCTTCGTGCCGAATGCTATAAGCAACGGATGGAAAAAGGGCTTTCCTTCTTGGAATTTAACTATATGATCATGCAGTCTTATGATTTTTATCATTTGTTCCAAAACTATGGATGCAATATGCAGTTTGGCGGCAACGACCAATGGAGCAATATGCTTGGCGGCACCGAGTTGATTCGCCGTAAGCTTGGTAAGGATGCCCATGCCATGACCATCACCTTGCTTCTTACCAGCGAGGGTAAAAAGATGGGCAAAACCGCCGGCGGCGCAGTTTGGCTGGATCCCAATAAGACCTCTCCCTTTGATTTTTATCAATATTGGAGAAATGTTGATGATTCCGATGTCTTGAAATGTATTCGTATGCTCACCTTCCTGCCGCTTGAAGAGATTGATGCAATGGATGGTTGGGAAGGAAGCCAGCTAAATAAGGCAAAAGAAATCCTTGCTTATGAATTGACCAAGTTGGTTCATGGCGAAGAGGAAGCAAAGAAGGCAGAAGAGAGTGCCAAAGCCTTGTTTGGCAGCGGAAGCGCCGAAAATATGCCAACTTATGAAGTGGTGGATGAAGATTATGCCGAGGGTCAGGTAGATGTCATTACTCTGCTTGTGAAGAGCGGCTTGGTTCCTTCTCGCTCTGAAGGGCGTCGCGCCATTGAGCAAGGCGGTGTGACAGTGGATGGCGAAAAAATTGTCGATGTCAAGTTCGCCTATGGCAAGGAAAAGGTCGCCGAAGGGTTTGTCTTGAAACGCGGCAAGAAAAAGTTTGTTCGTATTATCGCAAAATAATGGCTAAGGATACCAAAACAAATGCGATGCGGATCCTGGAGCAAAAAGGGATCGAGTTTCGCGTAAATCTATATGAGTGCGAAGAGTTTATCGATGCAGTCCATGTGGCCGATCAATTAGGTCAGAATTATGAAAATTCCTTTAAAACATTGGTTGCATCGGGGAAGAGTGGCGCACACTATGTTTTTGTCCTTCCTATTGCCGAAGAGCTTGATTTAAAAAAAGCGGCTAAGTCGGTGGGTGAAAAATCTGTCGAACTGATCCATGTCAAGGAAATCTTTGGATTGACCGGATATGTGCGAGGCGGATGTACGCCGATTGGAATGAAAAAGCAATTTGTGACCGTAGTGGATGAAACTGCCCAACTATTTGATGAAATTATCATTAGTGGGGGAAAAATCGGCGCGCAAATTCTAATCAATCCTATGGATTTGCAAGCAGTAATATCTTGTGATTTTGTTGATTTAACTTTATAAAAAATACCGGTGTTTAAAAAACACCGGTATTTTTTATTCTTTAATCATTTGCTGATAGTTGATAGATTTGAAACCGAGTTTATAATAGATTTTTTTGGCGATCTTATTATCTTCGGTAACTTCCAGGCGATAGCATTTTGCATCGGTTCCGTAAAGCGCAAAAATCTCTCGCAACGCCTTTTCTGCCAATTTATGACCTCGAAATTCGGGGGTAATATAGATTTGTTCAATCCAAACCGTCGTTCCGTCGGTCGCATTGGAATAAGAATGGCTGATTAAGCAATAGCCCGCAGTTTTACGCTCAAATTGGATAATATATGCATTTAGATAAGGGTTTCCATCCTGCAACTGTTGGAAAGTATGCTCCATATTTTGAATGGGTACGGGATGCAAAACATAGGGGGTATGATAAAAAGAATCCATCATTGCGATAAATTCTTCGCGATCGTTCTCGCCCACAAAACGCAACCGTTTATTATCGGGAATTGGTCTGCGGCAGAGGTCCGGCCGCATTTTCTTGGTTAATGCGATGGATTGTTCGCGTTTCCATTTTTCGATCAGTCGATGGTTCCCTTCGGTTAATACATCGGGGACAGGATTACCATTCCATTCGCGTGGCTGGGTATATTGAGGGTGTTCCAACAAACCATTATAATGGCTTTCTTCGGTATAGGAAGATTCTTCCGCCAGAACACCGGGCAGCATCCGCGAAATACAGTCGACTAAAATACAAGCGGGTAATTCTCCGCCGGTGAGAACATAATCGCCGATGGAGATTTCTTCGTCGATTATTTCATCTAAAATGCGTTGGTCGACTCCTTCGTAATGGCCGCAAAGAATTGCGATATGGGGGATTGCGCTTAATTCTTTTGCTTTCTTTTGGGTTAGGACAGAGCCGCGCGGTGAAACATAGACGGTATAAGGTTTTTCGGGGGTAGTGTTGCAGACCGCTTTATAGCAATCGTGGATTGGTTGACATTTCATCACCATTCCGCCACCACCGCCAAAGGGATAATCATCCACCCTTCGATGTTTATCTTCGGTATAATCGCGGATATCAAAGCAATCGATATCAATAATTTTGTTTTTTCTTGCCCTTCCGATAATGCTTTCGTTTAGAATGGCATCTACCATAGAAGGAAATAAGGTCATAATTGAAAATTTCATTCAAACAATCCTTCCAGCGGACGAATTAAGACCCGCTGCTTTTTTAAATTGATTTCAATGACAACATCATCGATTTTTGGCACCAAAAGAGTACGATCGCCTTTGACTTCAAAAACATCGTTGGCGCCGGTGGGAAAGACATTAGAGATGGTTCCGTAAATCTCGCCTGTGTCAATATCTTCTACCGTCAGACCGATGATATCGTCAATGAAAAACTGGTTTTCGTCCAATTTGGCATCTTTTTTATCGAAGTAGACTAATTTGCCGACCATAGGTTCAGCGTCTTCAATACGATCAATTCCTTTGAAATGCACCAGAGCTTGCCCTTTATGGGGGCGCGCGGATGAAATTTTATAAGGCATGTTGTCGATATAAAGCGTTTTCATTTCGCAGATAAATTCTGCGCTGTCGCAATAGGGGTAGATGCGAACATCCCCGCGGATAGCGTGGGTATTAACGATTTTTCCGGCTTGCAATAATTCTTTTCCCATTTCGTTGCTCCTGATTATATTTGCTGCTATTATACAACATTTTTAGCAAAAAAACAACAGCTCCGCAACATTTTGCGAAGCTGTCTGAATAAAATTCCGCTTATTTGATCTCAACGACCACTTTTTTCGGCATTTTATAGGATGCAGATTTAACAATGGAGCGGATCGCTTTTGCGATTTTTCCATGTTTGCCGATAACGCGGCCCATATCGTCTGCGGCGACATGCAATTCATAAACGATTGCCTCTTCGGTTTCGGTTTCCAATACTTCTACAGCATCGGGCTCGTCGACCAGGGACTGCGCAAGGTAAATAATGAGTTCTTTCATATTATAGCCTTTCGCTTAGATGATTTCCTGCTTTTTCAACAGGGCCTTAACGGTATCGGTGGGTTGAGCGCCGTTCTTGATCCAAGCTTTTGCCTTTTCGCCATCGATGGTAACGGTTGCGGGCTCTGTGCAAGGATTATAGGTGCCGATTTCTTCGATGAATCTGCCATCGCGGGGATAGCGAGAATCAGCAACAACGATCCGATAGGTGGGAGCCTTCTTCGCTCCAAGTCTTCTCAATCTGATTTTAACTGCCATGTTTATTTCACTCCTTTCAGTAATTACTGTTTAATTAAAAACCAAACCCACGGCGTTTGCCTTTTTTGGTGTTTAGTTGTTTAACCATTTTTTGCATTTGGGTAAATTGTTTCAGCAGGCGATTGACCATCTCGACGGTGGTTCCGCTGCCGGCGGCAATGCGCTTGCGGCGGGAAGCATTCATCAAAGAAGGATCTTCGCGTTCTTGGGGGGTCATGGATAAGATGATTGCTTCGGTGCGGGCGATCTGGCGTTCGTCTACATGAACATCTTTAAGTTGCGCTTGATTGATGCCGGGCATCATTCCCAAAAGATTTTCGATGGGCCCCATTTTTTTGATCTGGCGCATTTGATCCAGAAAATCTTGAAGGGTGAATTTATTCTTGCGAAGCTTTTCTTCCAAAGCAAGTGCTTCTTTTTCGTCGTATGCTTCCTGCGCTTTATCGATCAGGGAAAGAACATCTCCCATCCCCAAAATGCGCGAAGCCATTCGATCGGGGTGGAATTGCTCGATTTGGTCTAATTTTTCGCCGGTACCGGCGAATTTGATGGGTTTTCCTGTGATATATTTAACCGAGAGCGCGGCACCGCCGCGGGTGTCACCGTCCAACTTGGTCAAAACAACGCCGTCGATATCTAAAAGATTGTTGAAACTTTCTGCCACATTAACGGCGTCTTGACCGGTCATAGCGTCCACAACCAAAAGAATTTCCTGCGGTTGGACCGCGGATTTAATGTTGCTTAATTCGGTCATCAAATCATCGTCGATATGCAACCGACCGGCTGTATCCAAAAGGACAAGATCGTTACCGTATTTCTTGGCGTGGGCGACGGCTTCTTTTGCAATTTTGACAGGGTTTTTCTCGCCGTCAATTTTAAAGACGGGGACATCGACTCCTTGGCCGACAATTTCTAACTGAGTTATTGCGGCAGGGCGGTATACGTCGCAGGCGACTAAAAGCGGCCGACGGCCTTTCTTTTTGAAATATCCTGCGATTTTTCCGCTTTGAGTGGTCTTACCTGTACCTTGAAGACCGACCATCATCACAATCGTCGGGGGATTGGAAGCAAGTTTGATGGTTGCCGCTTCCGAGCCCATCAAGGCTGTCAGCTCTTCGTTGACAATCTTGACAACTTGCTGGGCAGGGGTGAGACTTTCAAGGACATCGCTGCCAACACATCTGGCAGAAACGTTTCCGATGAATTCTTTTACTACCTTGAAGCTGACATCGGCTTCCAATAATGCTAACTTGATTTCTCGCATCGCTACCTTGACGTCGGCTTCGGTCAGGTGACCGTGTTGACGCAGGTTCTTAAATGCTCTTGCGAGTTTTTCGCTTAATCCTTCAAATGCCATGATTATTCCTCTTCTTCGAATTCGCTTGCGATGGAAATAATCTCTTCGGCGAATTGGTTGATTTCAGCAGTTTTGCTATGACGATTATTAAAATCGCGGATATTCAATGCTAAATTTTTGATTTGCATCATTTGATCTTCCAAACCGGCATAGCGTTTAAAAAAGCCAAGTTGCGCTTCGGTTTCTGTGAGAAACTGTTCGCCGCGCTTAATATTATCGCGAACGCCTTGGCGGGTGATGTTCATATGTTGGGCAATTTCGGAAAGAGAAAGATCTTCGTTATAATATAATTCCAAAGCATCCTTCATTTTTGGGGCCAAAATGTTGCCGTAGAAATCGATGAGAAGGGAAAAATGCAGGTCTTTCATAAAGCCGATCTCCTCCTTGGTATTAATGTAAAGAAAATTACTTTACACATTATAATGTATTTTGATGGTTTTGTCAATAGGTAGTATAAAAATAATTTTCTTGTATTTTTTATTATTATATTGTATACTTTACTATGGTAGCATAGGAGTTTTCTATGCTTGAAAGGGGTGTATGTTAAGATGCACTATGATTTTTTAATTGTCGGCAGCGGTTTATTTGGCGCGGTTTTTGCCCATGAAGCATTGAAGCGAGGAAAATCCTGCTTGATTTTAGAAAAGCGCGACCATTTGGGAGGCAATATTTATTGCGAATCGGTGGAGGATATTATAGTCCATCGATACGGCGCACATATTTTTCATACAAATGATAAGCAGATTTGGGATTATGTAAACCAATTTGCCACATTTAATCGTTATACAAATTCGCCGATTGCAAATTTCAATGGCGAGATCTATAATATGCCTTTTAATATGAACACCTTCAATAAAATGTGGGGTGTTCGAACTCCGGAAGAAGCGCGAGCTAAGATTGAGGAGCAACGCGCGGTAATCCAAGGCGAGCCAAAAAATTTAGAAGAGCAGGCAATCAGTCTTGTCGGTACCGATATTTATAAAAAGTTAGTACAAGGCTATACCGAGAAGCAATGGGGAAGACCCTGCGACGAACTTCCCGCATTTATTATTAAGCGTCTTCCTGTTCGGTTTACTTATGATAACAATTATTTTAATGATCGTTATCAAGGAATCCCCGAAGGCGGATATAATCAAATTATTGAGAAAATGCTGAATGGCGCAGATATTCGCTTAAATACGGATTATTTGCAAGATAAAGATGTTTGGAATGCCATGGCAGACCAAGTGATTTATACCGGAATGATCGACGCTTATTTTGATCATTGCTTAGGAAATTTGGAATACCGCAGTTTGCGATTTGAAACAGAGCTGCTGGACAAACAAAATTTTCAAGGCGTTGCGGTTGTAAACTATACCGATCGGCAGACTCCCTATACCAGAATTATCGAACATAAACATTTCGAGTTTGGCAATCAGCCCAAAACAGTGATTACGCGAGAATACCCGGCCGAATGGCGGCCCGGAATGGAACCCTATTATCCGATGAACAACGAAAAGAATGGCGTTTTATACCAAAAGTATGCGCAACTTGCCCAAAAGGAAGAAAAGGTTCATTTTGGGGGTCGGTTGGGGCAGTATTGTTACTATGATATGGATAAAGTAATTATGGCTGCTTTGGATATGGCAGAAAAAGTATTTGGAGATGAACAATGAGTAAAGCTGTTATCAGCATCATCATGCCGGTGTATGGCGTGGAAGAATATGTGGGGAAAGCGATTGAAAGCATCCAAGGGCAGACCTTCCAAAAATGGGAACTTTGGGCTGTTGATGATGGCTCTCCCGATCGCAGCGGAGCGATTTGCGATGAATATGCCGCAGCAGATCCTCGCATTCGTGTTATCCATAAAGAAAACGGTGGGGCTCCCAGCGCGCGAAATGTCGCTATCGACCAAGCCGAAGGAAAATATTTCTATTTCATGGATGCAGACGATTGGACCGAACCTACAATGCTGCAAGATATGCTGGATCTGGCCGAACAGAATCAAGCGCAGATGGTTGTAACCGGGTACTACATTGATTCTTATTATTCCGAAAGCGAAAAGTTCACCCAAATCCAAAAGGTTGACGATGTTGTTTACGGTAGTCAACGGCAATTCAGAGAAGATTCCTATCGGTTGTTTGACAAGAATCTTTTGTATACCCCGTGGAATAAATTGTTCTTGGCCGATTACATACGTGAAAATAAACTTTATTTTCCCAATACTTTTTGGGATGATTTTCCGTTCTGTTTGAGTGTTATTCGCGATATCGAGCGTGTGGTTGTATCGCAAAAACCGTATTATCACTTTATGAGAAAGCGTTCCGAGAGCGAAACAACAAAGTATCGCAAAGAAATGTATGATAAGCGGGAAGAAGAGCATGGTTGGATGGAAGATCTCTATGCTTATTGGGGAATTGAAAACCCTGCTGTTCTTGAATTTTTGGCGCGGCGTTATGTGGAGCGGTTGATTGGATGCATCGAGAATCTCACCAACGACTCCTGCACATTAAGTCACAAAGAGAAGCGCGATCATATTCGCCGAATTATTCGATCGGAACGCGCGCAAAGATGCTTGAAAATTGCAAAGCCAAGATCGGATTATATGAAGATAATGCTTTTGCCGTTGAAATGGAAAAATGTTTCATTATGCTTAATGGAAGGGGCATTTATCAGCAAGGTGAAAAAAGCAAATGTGAAACGATTTGTTAAATTAAAGGCAAATCGCTAAAAAATGTTAAAAAGGAAAAATATTTGTTGACAAGCGGGTGTTTTATCATTATAATATTATCTGCTATTGATTTTTTCCTTTTAGGATGAAGGAGAGCAATGAGGGTTAATTTAAAAGACGCTTTTATATTAGACCGCTATGAAAAAGAATTGAAATTCCGGTTTGATGTTGGAGAAGATGAGGATCTGAACACTCTTGCTTCTTTTCCATGTTCGCCTGAAGTCTCATTCAAGATTTATGGCAAATATGGTCTGGTAATGTGCGACACAACGATTGATTTTGAATATGAGAGTTATTGCTATCGCTGTTTATCTGCGGTGAAGGGTACGCATCGTATCGAAAATCAACGCCGTTTGATCACCGATCCTCTCAAAGAGGATGAGACAACGATTTTGATTGATCCCAATTTTGATTTCCACCCTGATGATGAGGCGAAAAATCAAATTATAATGGAATTTCCGGAGCGGTTTCTTTGTTCGGGCGATTGTCAGGGGTTATGCCCCATATGTGGATGCAATCGTAATATTGAAGAATGCAACTGTGAAGAAAATTTCTAAATTTAATCAATGTTTAAAATGGTAAATATAAATGGAGGTTAGTTAAATGGCAGTACCTAAGAGAAAAGTTTCCAAAGCGAGAAGAGACAAGAGAAGAAGCAGTGTATGGAAGTTGGGCGCCCCCACTCTGACCGAGTGCCCCCAATGCCATGTATTGAAGGCTCCGCATAAGGCTTGCCCTGAGTGTGGATATGTGAATGCCGATCTTTCTGTTAAGGATGGCAAAATCACTGTTAAGGCCGCTGCTGCAAAGAAGGAAGAAGTCAAGGTTGAAGAGACTAAGGCAGTTGAAGAAACTGTTGTTGAAGAAGCTTCTGCAGAATAATTGGTCCGATTATGTTGATGATAGAGAAGGCGGTTATCCCTGCCTTCTCTTTTCTTCGTTATTAAGGAAGATAAAGGAGGTGCACTATGGCTGCTAAAATCAGCAAGGTTTTGATGGGATCTATTGCAGATGAGCTCGGCTTAAAAGCAGGCGATATTTTGCTTGCAATCAATGATCATAAAATTACCGATATCATTGACTATATGTATTATGAAGCCGCTACGGAATTGGAACTGTTGATGGAAATCGACGGCGAGCGGGTTTTGATCGAAATTGAAAAAGAATGTGAAGAGCCGTTGGGATTGGATTTTGAGAACTTCTTGCTGGATCAGCAACGCAGCTGCAAAAATAAGTGCATCTTCTGTTTTATTGATCAACTGCCCAAGGGATTGCGCAAGACCTTATATTTTAAGGATGATGATGCGCGCTTATCTTTTTTGATGGGGAATTATATTACGCTTACCAACCTGAGCGAGGAGGACATTGATCGCATTATTTCGATGCGGATTTCGCCCATCAACGTTTCGGTTCACACAACAGATCCGGAGCTGCGCGTCAAAATGATGGCAAACCCAAAAGCGGCGAAAATCAACGAGATTTTGAAGCGCTTTTACGATGCGGGAATTGAAATGAATTGCCAAATTGTATTGTGTAAGGGTGTCAACGATGGCGAGCATCTCGAAAAATCCCTTCGCGATTTGGCCGCTTTGGCGCCGTACGTCAAAAGTGTCAGTGTTGTTCCTGTCGGAATTTCGCGTCACAGAGATGGACTTTATCCTTTGCAATCCTTTGAAAAAGAGGATGCTGCCAAAGTGATTGATATCATTGAAGGAATTGGCAATGAGCAACGAAAAATCAATGGTGTTGCCGGATGTTATGCTTCGGATGAATTCTATATTCTTGCGGAACGCCCAATCCCTTCGGAAGAAAATTATGACGGCTATCCTCAAATTGAAAACGGCGTGGGCTTGATGCGCTCTCTGCAAACCGAATTGGAAACGGCACTTTCGCAAGAAGAAGGAGATTTGCAAAGCCGTTCTGTCGGTATCGTTACCGGTGTGTTGGCAGCGGATTTTATGGACTCGTTGTTGAAAAAGGTAAAGAATAAATTTTCCGGATTGAGCTATAAAATATATCCGATTGTAAACTATTTCTTTGGTGAAAAGATTACGGTTTCCGGCTTGGTTACCGGGGGAGATATTCTTTCTCAGTTGAGCGGAGAAGATCTTCCGGAACGGTTGATTCTTCCGTCCTCAATGCTTCGGGCAGAGCAGGATTTGTTTTTGGATAGCATTTCAATTGATGATGTAAGAAATAAATTGGATAGAAAAATCGATTTATCGACAAATGATGGATTTGATTTGTTGGATAAGATATTAGGTAGGTGATTGTATGAATATGCCTGTGGTTGCTATTGTCGGGCGGCCGAATGTCGGCAAAAGTGCCCTTTTTAATAAACTTGCAGGTGCAAGGCTTTCAATCGTTGAAGATACTCCCGGTGTCACACGCGATCGTATTTATGCGACAGTTGAATGGCGCGCGAAAAAGTTTATGTTGATCGATACCGGCGGTATTGAACCGGCGCGTGAAGATATTATATTGACCCAAATGCGCCGCCAAGCAGAAATGGCAATCGATACAGCGGATTGTATTGTATTTTTGACAGATATACAAACAGGTATGACTGCCGATGATCAGGAGATTGCCAATATGCTTCATCGTTCGGGTAAACCCATTGTTTTATGTGTCAACAAGGTTGACCAAGTGGGTGCGCCGCCGATGGAATTTTATGAGTTTTATAATTTGGGTCTGGGAGAACCGATCGCTGTTTCTTCCATTCACGGAAGCGGAACGGGCGATCTTTTGGACGAGGTTTATCGTTATCTTACTTTTGATGAAAACGCTGAAGATGAAGAGCAACCGATCAAGGTGGCATTGCTTGGCAAACCGAATGTGGGTAAATCTTCGCTGATCAACCGATTGTTGGGGGAAGAACGTTGCATTGTGTCCAATATTCCGGGAACAACGAGAGATGCGGTGGATGCCCTGTATTCCTGCCCGTCCGGTGACTTTTCTTTGATTGATACCGCCGGTATCCGCAAGAAGAAAAAGGTGGAAGAAGCGGTCGAAAAATATAGCGTCATTCGCTCTTATATGGCGGTTGAGCGTGCCGATGTTTGCGTCATTATGCTGGATGCCGCCGATGGTGTAACCGAGCAAGACACTAAGATCGCAGGCTATGCCAATGAGCAGGGGAAAGCCTTGGTTATTGCGGTTAATAAGTGGGATTCCATCGAGAAGGAAACCAACACAATGGAAAATCTTCGCAAAGATATCGCCCATGAGCTTGCGTTTATCTCCTTTGCACCGATTGTCTTTATTTCGGCATTGGAAGGGCAACGCTTGCCGCAGTTGATGGAAGCCATTCGGGATGCTTACGAAGAAAATAAACGCAGAATTTCGACCGGTATGTTGAATGATGTCTTAAATGAAGCAACCGCTCGGGTGCAACCGCCTTCGGATAAGGGGCGTAGATTAAAGATCTATTATATGACTCAAGCTTCGACACAACCACCAACCTTTGTTTTCTTCGTTAATAGAAAAGATTTGTTCCATTTTTCATATCAACGATATTTGGAAAATCGGATCCGCGATACCTTCGGATTTAAAGGAACGCCTATTCGATTTATCATTCGCGAGAGAGGAGAAAAATAAATGTCGGCAGGAAAATTTATTGGACTTCTTATTTGTGTGGCCATCGGATCATATCTGATCGGCAGCATTAATTGTTCAATTTTAATTTCTAAGATTTTCAAGAAAGATGTTCGTCAGGTTGGCTCCGGAAATGCCGGTGCCACCAATATGGTCAGAGCGTTTGGACCGGCGGTCGGCGTGTTGACAATGTTAGGCGATTTTTTGAAAACATTGGTTGCTTTGCTTGCGACAAAATTTTTGTTTGCAGACGCCGAATACTGGCAGGCAATGATTGCTTTCAGCGGATTTTTCTGCTCCATGGGGCATGCATTCCCGCTCTATTTCAATTTTAAAGGCGGTAAGGCAGTCACCGTTGTCGGAATGGTTTTCTTGGTGGTCGATTGGCGTTGCTTTGCTATCGGAATTACCGTATTTTTGGTTACGGTTTTACTCACTCGCTTTGTATCGTTGGGCTCTATGCTGGCAGGGATTTCCGGACCGATCACAATGTTTTTTGTATGTAATGATAATCTGATGAATCGTTGGTTTGTCGTAGTATCTTTGGCGGCATTGGCGGTTATGGTGATTTTGCTTCATTTTGCAAATGTCAAGCGATTACTGTCCGGGACAGAGCGGAAGTTTAGTTTCAAAAAAGATTAATAAAAAGCAGCATACAAAAAATAGGTATGCTGCTTTTTGTTTGTTAAAAAATCTTGAAGATTTCGACTGTTTATGTTATTATATTAGATGGAATGGTATATAATTTGATTTTTTGGAGTGTGAATAAATGAAGAGAGTCCTTGATTGGTTTAAATACTATATTTCATATGTCCAAATCTTTTCTTTGGCAACGATAATAGCGGCATTTATCCCTGCACTTGATCCTGTGGTTGCCTACGGGGAAAAGGGATCGCGGATGCTTATATCTCTATTTTCCGATCTGGGGGAAATAGAAAGATACTATGAAAGCGTCTTGAGTTCGTTTAGTATGCTCGGAACAGTTTTGTTTGTCTTGATGCTTTTGTTTTATGTCGGCTTTGTTTGCTATGTTTGCGGGTTGATTCTTCTTTGGAGCAAGGGGCAGGGCGGCAAACGGTCCATTTTTACCGGTTCTTTGATATTTTTGCTTGTGTATGCAACCTTGTTTTTTGTCTATTACAGCATCAATGCCGAACTTCTTCAAAATGGGCATATGCTCGTTCAATCTAAATTGGATGTATTCACCCGAATTCCGTTGGGAGTCTATGTTCATTTGATCTTTACCATTATGGTTTTAATTTTTTCGATTCTCGGCAGCGAAATTGATTTTAAAGCAATTTGGTACGGAATGCGATTGAATGTAATTCATCGCTTTAAAGGGGGCGTTTATCCTACATCCCATAAAAATACACGCTCTAAGCCGATTGAAACGCTTCCGCCTCAAAAAGAAATGATTTATCCGCTTTTGCAACACATCGGCGCAATGTGCGAACCGTGTGTGCAGGTGGGTGACTATGTCCGTTTGGGGCAAAAAATCGCCGATACTTCGGCTGCAGTATCGGCTCCGATCCATGCTACTGTTTCGGGCACAGTTAAGGAGATTTGTGAATGGGATCATCCGTCAGGAGAGCGAATTCCTGCAATTATTATCGAGAACGATTTTGAAGATAATCGTGCAGATTGTTTTATGGAAACGTGCCCGGATTTTACGACCAAAACCCCGGAAGAGCTGATTCAAATGGTTCGCGAAGCAGGAATTGTCGGTATGGGTGGTGCAGCGTTTCCAACCCATATTAAGCTTTCTTCAGTCTTGGGCAAGGTGGATACGGTTATTATTAATGCGGCAGAATCTGAGCCATATCTTTCCAGCGATCATCGTGTTATTTTGGAATCCATTGACGATTTGATCGGTGGGATGAATATTGTCCGTTATATAACAGGCGCAAAGAACCTCTGTATTGGAATTCAGAACAACAAACCGGATGCCATTTCTTTGCTTCATAAGAGATTGGCGCGTTCAAAGATACGAGTAGTCATCTTGAAAAGCAAGTACCCGCAAGGCGGTGAAAAACAGTTAATTCGCGCTGTTACGAGAAGGGTAGTTCCTTCCGGCAAACTCCCTGCGGATGCAGGATGTGTTGTTTTGAATGTAGATACGGTTATTGCGATTTATCGTGCGATCGCCAATGGATCCCCGTTGATTCGGCGAATTGTCACCGTCGCAGGTCATGGCGTTGAACGGACCGGAAATGTTCACGTTCGAATCGGCACTCCGTTTTCGGCAGTATTGGATCATTTTGGATATAAAAATACCACGCGAAAGTTGATCATGGGCGGACCGATGATGGGAACAGCGCAATCTTCTTTGGATGCGCCGGTGATCAAGGAGACCTCCGGATTAATTTGTATGACCAACGAACAGCTGGCAGTCGATCAAGATAATGACTGTATTCGCTGCGGAAGTTGTATCTCTGCTTGTCCGATGCAGTTGGTTCCGAGTTATATTGTTCAATATATTAAGGAAAACAAGTATGAAAAAGCAGAGCAACTGCATATGGAAGATTGCATTGAATGTGGTTGTTGTTCTTTCACATGTCCGGCGAAAATTCCTTTGATCCAATATATAAGAAGTGGAAAACAAAGGGTAAATGAATCTAAAAGAAAGGATGATAAATAAGTATGAATGAACTAATCGTATCATCCTCGCCCCATTCCAAGGATCATCGAACAGTCCGTTCGATTATGGCATATGTATTGATTGCATTGTCGCCGGTAGCCGCTGCATCGGTTATTTATTTTAAATGGCGTGCATTGCTGTTGATTGCAATCAGCGTTATTTCTTGCGTTTTCTTTGAGTTTATCTATAATATGTTGATGAAACGCAAGCAGACAATTTCTGATTGTTCTGCGATTGTAACCGGCGTTTTGCTTGCATTTTCCCTTCCGGTTTCAACCCCTCTTTGGCTTCCTCCCATCGGTGCATTAGTTGCTATTATAATTGTCAAAATGTTGTTTGGAGGCCTGGGAAAGAATATTTTCAATCCGGCAGCGGCAGGGTATTTGTTCTTGTTTCTGATATTTTCGAACTTTGTGTCGGGATCGTGGACAAAGCCTTTTGACAGCGTATCTTCTGCGACTCCGCTGGAATACTTGAAAAATGCTTCCGGAGAATTGGTGACCATTGGGGATAAGTTTTCCATCTTTGATTGTATGGTCGGAAATATTCCCGGTGGTCTTGGTGAAACGAGCGCAGTTTTGCTGATGCTCGGCGGGTTATTCTTGATTTATAAAAAGGTGATTACCTGGCATATTCCGGTATCGTTTATCGGTACCGTCGCAGTCATAACATTTTTCTTCCCGAGATTTGATGATATCTTGGCATTTCAGTATATGCAATATCATCTTTTTAGCGGTGGTTTATTTTTGGCGGCCTTTTTTATGGCTACCGATTATTCTTCCGGCCCGATTACACCGCTTGGAAGAATTATTTATGGTATGGGATGCGGCTTAATAACGGTTCTTATTCGTTATTTTGGCGGTTATCCCGATGGGGTTTGCTTTGCGATATTAATTATGAATTGCTTTGCGAGATATCTGGATACTAAAACAATTCCGAAAAGTTTTGGCAGAGAACGTCGCGTCTTTATCCGTTACGATGGTTTTGCAGAGGCGTTATATAAGTTGAAAACGTTTTTTATTGTCAAATCAAATAAGGTTTCAGTGCCTGAAACTGTGGATGTGCCGGTGAATGAGAATGAAGAATAATGTGGTTCAGTATTTAATACAAAATGGCATGACGATTGCAACGGCAGAGTCCTGCACCGGCGGGCTGTTGGCGAAGTATATTACCGATCAACCCGGTGCATCGCAAGTGTTCGAATGTGGAATCGTCAGTTATAGCGGGCGGATCAAGCATCAAATTCTCGGTGTATCGAACGAAACATTGAAGGCTTACGGAGAGGTGAGCGAACAAACCGCCATCGAGATGGCATCCGGTGTACGAGCAGTTGCCAAAAGCGATATCGGTGTGGGAATTACCGGAATCGCAGGCCCGACAGGCGGGAGCAAAGAAAAACCGGTTGGACTGGTCTATTTTGCTGTCGATTTTAAGGGAGATTGCCAAGGGTATCGGCTGGAATTGTTTGATGCGGCATCCAGAGACGAAGTTCGGGAGCGAACAACGCAAGCGGTTTTTGAATGTGTTATTAATAAAATTAAAAACTCCACGGTTTAACCGTGGAGTTTTTAGTTGGATTCAGCACCCATAATTTTTAATGCTTCTTTTGCCGCCATTTGCTCGGCTTCTTTCTTGCTTTTTCCGGTTCCTTTTCCAAGGAGATTACTGTTCAAAAAGCAGTGTACTTCAAAGACCTTTGCGTGGTCCGGACCGGATGCTTGAATCAATTTGTATTGAATCAATTCGCCCGGATTTTGCTGAGCAATTTCTTGCAGAGTTGTTTTATAGTCATAACTTCTTGTATGCTCCGCAATCTCATCAGCACCGCGAATGAGATAGGGAAGAGCGAAGGCTTTGGCGGCTTCTAATCCGCCGTCCAAATAAATAGCGGCCAATAATGCTTCAAATGCATCGGACACAATGGAGGGACGTTTGCGGCTTCCTGCAAGCTCTTCACCATGGCCCAAAAGAAGATAACTGCCCAGATCAAACTCTTCCGCAAAACCAAAAAGGGAATTTTCGCACACCAAAAGGGCACGCATTTTGGTCAAATTCCCCTCCGGCAGATGCTTATAGTGGGTAAAGAGAAATTCTGCTGCTATTAAACCAAGGATGGAATCGCCTAAAAATTCCAAGCGTTCATTGGAACCTGGAACTTCGACACGGTGCTCATTGGCATAGCTGGAATGGGCAAGTGCATGACGCAATAATTCTTCGTTTTTGAAAGAATAGTTTATTTTATTTTGCAGGACCTTTAAATCCGCCATTTTACTTGCTGATGTAATTGATCAGGTCGCCGACGCTCTTAATGTTCTCAAGGTCTTCATCTTTGATCTGAACATCAAATTCGTCTTCGATGGCCATAATAACTTCAACAAGGTCCAAAGAATCTGCACCGAGATCTTCCAGGGTGGTATCAACGGTTACCATATCCGCATCGGAGATGCTCAGTTGATCGATAATAATTGCTTTTACTTTTTCAAACATAGTCATATTTCCTTTCGTATGTGTGTTTTACACAAATAATATAGTACTAATTTTATACCGAAATGTCAAGAAATTATTCGGCAGACAAGGATTCTTCAATTCGACGGATCATTCCGCTTTCTGCAAAAGTGCAGGCCTGACGGATGGCGTTTTTGAATGCCTTGGCATCGGAAGAGCCGTGTGCTTTAATGACAGGCTTGCTGATGCCGAGCAACGGTGCGCCGCCATATTCCTTATAATCCATCTTCTTTTTGAAATCGTTTACTTGGTCTAAGATCAAAAGTGCTGCAAGTTTGGACTTGAAATTCTTTGTTAACATTCCGCGTAATTCGCCGGAGATGAGTTTTCCCCAACCTTCGGAGATTTTCAAAGCAACATTTCCTGTAAAGCCATCGGCAACCACAACATCACATCCGCCTAAGGGAACTTCGCGACCTTCAATGTTACCGATGAAATTAATGTCGGAATTTTCTTTTAATAATGCGTAGGCCTGCTTTTGCAGGTCGGTTCCTTTGCATTCTTCGGTACCGTTATTGAGAAGAGCTACACGCGGATTTTCCACATTCAAGCAGGAGTTCATATATAAACTGCCCATCATACCGAATTGATTTAAGTATTCCGGCTTACATTCGACATTAGCACCGCAGTCCAGCATAATATAAGGACCTGCGACAGACGGCATAACAGCACCCAACGCTGCGCGCTTGATGCCGCGAATGCGTTTGACCAGCAAGGTGGCTCCCACAAGGACAGCGCCGCTGTTTCCTGCGCTGACAAAAGCATCGGCTTTATCTTCTTTAAGCATTTTAAAGGCGACTGCCATAGAACTGTATTGTTTTTCTTTTAATACAGAAGTGGGTTCATCTTCCATAGTGATAACATCCGGAGCATCGATGATCTCAAAACAATTTTCAGGGATGCCGTTTGCTGTTATGATTTCTTGCAATTCATTTTTTCTGCCGACTAAAAGGATGTTGAGATCTTCGATTTCTTTGACGGCAAGGCAACAACCTTTGATGATTTCCAAGGGTGCATTATCTCCGCCGTGGGCATCAACAACTACTCTCATATGTTTTCTCCTTTAAACAATGTGGAATTTTTTTTGATATTCTCAATTACTTCAAGGCTTCGATTTGAAATAGCGGTATATCGCTCGGCTTTAATGCGAATGCGTTGATCCAGAGAGGCAATGATTCCAAAATTAACATTCATCGGTTGAAATGAATCGGCGACAGCGGTGCTGATATATTGACCTAATGCGCCGATTGCGGTCAGATCCGAAAAATAGGGAAGATCAACGCCAAGAATTTTGGCGGATAAGGATAATCCTGCCATTAACCCGGATGCGGCCGATTCAACATAACCTTCAACGCCGGTGATTTGCCCTGCAAAATAGATGGATTCATTGGATTTCATTGAAAAATCCCGATTTAACAAGGTGGGCGAATTCAGATATGTGTTTCTATGCATTACACCGTAGCGCATAAATTCTGCGTTTTCTAAACCGGGGATCATAGAAAAAACACGCTTTTGTTCTGGAAATTTTAAATGGGTCTGAAAACCGACGATATTATAGAGCGTGCCCGCCGCATTATCTTTACGCAACTGAACAACGCCATATGACCGTTTTCCGGTGCGATCATCGACCAACCCAACCGGTTTTAAAGGCCCATAGCGCATGGTATCTTCTCCGCGACGCGCCATCTCTTCGATGGGCATACAGCCTTCAAATACCTGATGGTCAAAGTCGTGTATTTCAGCGCATTCTGCATTTTTTAATGCTTCATAGAACGCCAGATATTCTTCTTGGGTCATCGGGCAATTGATGTAGTCCGGTGTTCCTTTGTTGTAACGCGAGGCAAAAAAGGCTTTGGACATATCAATGCTTTCAAAGGTGACAATCGGGGCCGCCGCATCGAAAAAGGAAAGATAATCTTTGCCAATAAATTTTGAAATAGACTCGGAAAACGCTTCCGATGTGAGCGGACCGGTTGCGATGATTAGATTTTCATTTGCGGGAATTTCGGTGATTTCCCGTTCCACAACTTGGATCAATGGGTGGGAGCGAATAAGATCGGTTACTTTGGCGGAAAAGGCTTCGCGATCCACCGCCAAAGCGCCTCCTGCGGGAACGCTGGTGGCATCTGCCGCTTTCATAATCACCGAATTTAGGCGTCGCATTTCTTCTTTGAGCAGACCGACGGCATTGGCAAGCCCTGCGCCCCGAAGGGAATTGGAGCAGACCAATTCTGCGAAATTCGGGCTATGGTGCGCAGGAGAAAATTGATGCGGTTTCATTTCATAGAGAGTGACCGAAATGCCGCGTGATGCCAATTGATAGGCGGCTTCGCAGCCGGCCAATCCTGCGCCGATAACAATTGCATTTTTATTCATTGCTGTTTTCCTGCTTTCCGCATTCGGGGTTGGAGCAATAGGTTCCGCGCCCCCGCCCGGTGCGTTTGAAAAGGGGAGAACCGCAGATTTCGCATTTGGTGGTTAAAGGTTCGTCCCAGGTCATAAAGTCGCAGGTAGGATTGTGTTCGCATCCGTAATATACCTTGCCTGCTTTGGATTTTTTCTTTAAGATCTTACCGCCGCATTTGGGGCAAGGAACACAGGTGTCGACTACAATTGCTTTGGTAAAGCGGCAGGAAGGATAGCCCGGGCAAGCCAGGAATTTCCCGTATCGTCCGCTTTTAATAACGAGATTTTTTCCACAGTTGGGGCAGATTTCATCAGTGACTTCTTCGGGAACCTTCACACGTTCGGTAAGCGATTTTTCTGCTTTATCCAACGTTTGAGTGAAAATGTCATAGAACGGTTTAATAATGTTATGCCAATCGGCAGAACCTTCTTCGATTTTATCCAGCTGGGTTTCCAACTGCGCAGTAAAATCATAACCAATGATAGAAGAAAAGTGATCTTTCATCAACTTGGTAGTAACTTCACCTAAGGCTGTGGGTTTCAAGGATTTTCCATCCCGCTCCACATATTCACGAGCCAAAATCGTTGTAATAATAGGAACAAAGGTGGAGGGGCGACCGATCTCATTTTCTTCCAACGCCTTAATCAAAGAAGCTTCGGTATAGCGAGAAGGCGGTTGAGTGAAATTCTGCTCTTTAACCAGATCATTGATTTGAAGAGCGTCGCCGATTTCTGCTTTATAGAGTCGGCGGGTGGTCTTTTCTTTATCGTCGCTTTCTTCGTAGGCTGCGGTGTATCCTTTGAACTTGATGACTTGGCAGGCGGATTTGAAAATGTATTTTCCATCTCCAATTTCCACTGCCAATGTATCGTATACCGCTTCGGCCATTTGGCTGGCGAGAAAACGATCATAAATCAATTTATAAATGCGATATTGATCGGGGGTACAGGTGAGCTTTGCTTGTTCGGGGGTAATGGAAAGGTTGGTGGGGCGGATGGCTTCATGCGCATCCTGTGCACTCTTTTTGGTGCGGAAATAGCGGCGGGAAGGGGGATAATACTCGGTACCGTAATTATTGATGATATGCTCTTTGGCGGCCGCTGCTGCTTCGTCGGAGATACGCAAAGAGTCTGTTCTCATATAGGTGATCAAACCAACCAGACCGACTCCCTTGATATTAACACCTTCGTAAAGTTCCTGCGCCGCCTTCATGGTGCGTTTGGCTTGGAAATTGCATCGTCTGGATGCTTCTTGCTGCAAGGTAGACGTTGTAAAGGGCGGGGCAGGGCTCTTTTTCTTTTCGGCACGCTTAATATCGGTCACAGAGAAGGAACTGTTTTGAATTTCGTCATAGATCTTGGTGGCTTCTTCTTCGTTATGAATTTCCAGCGCTTTTTTAGGGGTGCCAAAGAATTTTGCTTCGATTTTCCCGGAACCGTTTGCTTGGGAGAAGGTGGCAGAAATATTCCAATATTCTTTGGGGATAAATGCGCGAATTTCTTCTTCGCGGTCAACGATCATTGCGGTAGCAACCGATTGAACGCGGCCGGCAGAAAGGCCCTTTTTGACCTTTCTCCAAAGGAACGGGCTTAATTTATAACCAACAATTCGATCCAAAACACGGCGTGCTTGCTGCGCGTCCACAAGATTCATATTGATCTCTGTGGGGTTCGCGACGGCGTTTTTAAGAGCGGTTTTGGTGATTTCGTTAAATACGACACGTTTGCATTGATTGGGTTCTAATCCCAAAAGAGAGGCAAGATGCCAAGAAATGGCTTCACCTTCGCGGTCCGGGTCGGTTGCGAGATAGACCATATCGGCCTTCTGCGCTTCCTTTTTGAGGGAGCGAATTAAATCGCTTTTTCCGCGAATAGAAATATATTTTAGTTTAAAGTTGTTTTCGACATCGATGCCGAATTCGCTTTTGGGGAGATCGCGGATATGACCCATTGATGCCATAACTTTGAATTTCTTACCCAGATATTTTTCGATGGTTTTGGCTTTCGCCGGGGACTCAACAATAAATAAATTTGACATGGGAAACCTCTCTTATAGGATGATCTTATAGAATGATTTTGAATTTGCTGCCGGGGCAGGATACGGCGAGCCCTTGGAATTCCAGCGATGTCAGGCATTGCAAGACTTCGTTTACGGGCAAACCGGATTGTTCGATAATTTCGTCGGTTGATATTGCTTCTGTGGAAAGCAGAAGAAAGATTGTTTGTTCTGTTTCCGAAAGTTTTTTGCAGTGTTTACGCCGATAAGCTTGAAGCTTATTTTCCGTTAGTTCATCCTGCAAGGAGAACACCTGCTCTTGCGGGTGAAGCAGCTCTTTGAGTTGCTCTTTAAATTGCGGTAAATATTGCGTCAAAATGTCGGTATAATCGGAAACAGGATAGCAACCATCTTTAATCAGTTTGTTACTTCCTTCGGTTGCTTCGGATACATTGGATAAAAGCGCAAATACATCGCGATTTTGTTCGTAAGCATAGTTGGCCGTCATAAGCGCACCGCTTCGTTTGGGCGCTTGGGGAATAAAGGTTCCAAGGGAAAGCCCACTTAAAATTCGATTGCGTTCGTGGTATGCATAGCGGTGCGAACTATTGCGTGGAAAGGATTCGCTGACAATGGCGCCATGTTTTAAAATGTCCGGAAAGGCTTTGGTTAATGCACCTTTGGTTGACAAAATTCCGAAAGGAAGAACGACAATAGGGCCGCTATCCGTCGCAATTGCGCTTTCATAAGCGAAGCGATCGATTCCATCGGCAATTCCGCATACAATGGTGAATCCGCAAAGGCAGAGGGCGGTTGCGATCTCTTTGGTCTTTTCTTCGCTATACCCATTGGATTTTCTCGTTCCCGCAATGGTTAGTGTGGGGCGTTGAAGGCAGGAGAGCAGGTGCCCCTTAAAGAACAATGGGGAAGGGGGGTTATTGATTTCTTTTAATAATGCAGGATATTGGGGATCATCTAAGGTCAAAATCCCGATTTGATTTACTTCGCATTCGCCATAAATTTCCCAAGCAGAACGCAGGTCTTTTTTGATCAATGCTTTTTGCTCTTTTTCGCTTATAAACGTAGCGGTTGAAAAATCGTTGCATTGATAGATTGCTTCAATAGAACCATAATGGTCCACTAAACGAAGGAGTTTCTTATTATTAAAATTGAGAATTTCTTTTGCCCAAATCCAAAGAAGATGATGGTTTATTTCCATTTTGATTGCTCCCATAAAATGATGGATGCAGCGACTGCGGCGTTCAAGGATTCATTTTTTCCAAGCATTGGAATGAAAACACCGTGGTCACAACAGTTCATTACTTCTTCGGTAAGGCCGTTGGCTTCATTACCGATAATCATAATTGTAGGATCGGAAAAAGATACATCTCCTAAAAGTTTGAAGTTACGGTTTAAACCGGCGCCAAAGATATGATACCCCTTTGATTTTTGCTTAACTAAATAGGATGGAAGGTCGCCTTTTTGAACCGCAACACGAAATGCACTTCCCATAGCGGAGCGAATCACTTTCGGGGAATAGAAATCCACACATCCTTCGCTTAAATATATGGTATCAACGCCGAAGGCTTCGGCTGAACGTAGGATCGCTCCTAAATTTGATGGGTCAGAAATATGGTCCAGGGCTAAAATAAATCTTGGATTTTCGTCGGTATGTTGCTCTTGTTGTTTTGCGACGACAAAGATGCCCGGCGGGGTATCCATAGAGCTTAGCTTTTTTGCAACCGACTCGGAAATGAAAATAACTCTTCCGTCAAATGCGGAAAGGTCAAAGGTTTCTGCGATCCGCTCGGTAATCAACATACTTTCAATTTCAAAGCCGCTATGAATGGCTTCCAGACACAGCTTTTGGCCTTCCACCAAAAAGAGCCTGCTTTCGCGCCGACCGGATGCGGTGTTTAAGCGAGTAAGTTGCTTGATATATTCATTTTTAACGCTATTGATTTGCTCAAACATTCTTTTTCCAATACGCATCCTTTTTGAGTTTTTTCAAAAACCTACATATATAATATTAATAGGCATATGTGCATATTATAAATAGAAAATTCCCAAATTGCAATACTTTTTAATAAAATAAAAAACAGAGCAGGGTTGAACTGCTCTGTTTTATAAAATTATTTGCTCAGTTGCTTTTTAACATTGTTGACCAAAACAGTGAATGCTTCGGGATCAGATACAGCGATCTCAGCCAGCATTTTTCTGTTCAGATTGATCTTGGAAAGCTTCAAGCCGTGCATAAACTGAGAATAGTTGATGTCGTTCATGCGGCAAGCGGCGGAAATTCTGGTGATCCAAAGAGCACGAAAATCTCTCTTCTTTTGCTTTCTGCCGATATATGCGTTGGTCAAAGAACGCATAACAGCCTGGTTTGCTGTTCTGAATTGCTTGCTCTTAGCACCATAAAAGCCTTTGGCAAGCTTTAAAATCTTCTTTCTTCTTTTGCGGGTAGTAACCGCACCTTTAATTCTAGCCATTTATTTCAGCCTCCGTATTTTTAGATTATTTGTAGGGGATCAGTTTCTTCAAAGAAGCAGCATTGGTTGCATCAACATAAGCTTCCTTGCGAAGTCCTCTTTTACGTTTGGTGGTCTTTTTGTTCAGAATGTGAGATCTGAAAGCATGGCTTCTTTTGATCTTGCCACCTTTTGTGATCTTGAAACGCTTTTTTGCACCGCTATGGGTTTTTACCTTAGCCATTTTATAGCCTCCCTTTTTATTTTTTTTCTTTCTTTGGCGCTAAAACCATGATCATATTACGCCCTTCTAATTTGGCGGGCTTTTCGATCACGCAATTTTCTTCGGTCAGGGAACAAAAACGTGCAGCAATGTCGTATCCCAATTCCGGATGTGCCATTTCGCGGCCTTTGAATTTGACGACGACCTTAACTTTGTCGCCGGATTGCAAGAACCGGTTGGCGTGAGATGCTTTGGTTTGAATATCATGTGTGTCGATTTTCAGGGTGAGCTGAATTTCTTTGACAGTGACGATGTTCTGATTCTTTCTGGCTTCTTTTTCTTTTTTGGCCTGCTCGTAGCAATATTTACCGAAATCGATAATCTTGCATACAGGCGGTTGCGCTTTGGGCGCAATCATAACCAGATCAAGCCCTTTTCCTTGCGCAATTTTAAGCGCATCGGCAGGGGGCATGATTCCAAGCTGGCTTCCGTCGGAATCCACAACTCGGATCTCTTTTTCACGGATTGCTTCGTTGATACTTAAGCCTTTTGCTTCTTTCGCGTTAATGTTTCCACACCTCCAAAAATAATAAAAACGAGCAAAATAATTGCTCGTTTCCAACACATAGTAATCCCAATAATTCAATGGGATGAAATGTTAACCGCTGCTGTTAATAAACGCAGGGTGAGAACAGAGCAAACTATCCTACTTCTTTTTGCCTATATAGATTATCATAATCAAAATGAAAAGTCAACGATTTTTTGAAAAAAGTTTTATTTTTTTGAAAAAAGGCTTTACAAACGAAAAAGAGTTTTGTATAATAATGGGGCATCTTGAAAAAAGATGTTTAAAATGGCCTGGTAGTTCAGCTGGTTAGAACGCTAGCCTGTCACGCTAG
>CALGEL010000039.1 GCA_937881855.1 uncultured Clostridia bacterium
AAATGGTGCTTGGCAAATTCTTTGCCGCTTATTCCATGTTCCTGATCAGCCTGATTCCCACCTTATTCTGCGTGGGCTTTTTGATGATCTACGGCAATTTGGAATGGGGCGTGGTCCTAGGCAACTATGTCGGATTATTGTTGCTGGGCGCGGCGTATATCGCCATTGCGATGCTGATGTCCTGCGTCACCGAAAGCCCCATCATTGCTTTTATGCTGGGTCTGTTCTCTCTGCTGTTCTTCGCCCTTTGCGATCTGCTGCTTTCCATCACCGATTGGGCGATTATCACAAAGCTGGTTAATTTGATCTCGGTCTCCACCCGCTTTTTAGGGTTCTCTACCGGATTGTTTGACCTTTCGGCAATCTTCTATTTCATTAGCCTTGCGGTGATCTTCTTATTCTTGAATATCCGCATCATCGATAAAAGGAGGTGGAGCTGATGGCATTACTACCTAAAAAGGAAAAGAGCGAAAAAGTGAGCCTCGGCTCGTTCCTCAAATCCCGTAAATTTAAGTATGGATCGGTGGCCACCGCGCTGACTGCGGTATTTATCGCCATCGTCGTCATCATCAATGTCATTTTCTCGCTGTTGACCGATGCTTATGCTTGGGAATTGGACCTGACCGATAATGATCTTTATAGTATCTCCACCCAATCCAAGCAAATTGTCAACACTCTGACCAAAAATCAAAAGATTAAATTTACCGTTATGTATGATGAATCGGAATATCCCTCTCCCTTTGTGGATATCATCAAGCGGTTCGCCGCTCTTTCCGAAAATATCGAATTGACCTTTATTGATACCATTGCCAACCCCACCGCTCTGAACTCCTTTGGGGAAGAATATAGTATCGCCGAAGGTGCGGTTGTGGTCCAAAGTGATGCGCGGCTGCGGGTGGTCAATTTCGAAGATATGTATACCTTGGATGATACTACCGGCTCGATTTCTTCCTATAATGTGGAAGAGCGATTGGCCGCCGCCATTTTGTATGTCACCCAGGAAGATGTTCCGCTGACTTATTTTGTCTATGGTCACGGCGAAAGCGGTTATGATGCCTTTATGAGTCTGATCGCCAATAACGGTTCGGATGTGGAAGAGGTGCAGATCAACCAACTGGATACCTTCGATGAGATGGCAAAAACCATGGTCATCTGCGGTCCGATGCGGGATTATTCGGAGGCAGAGATCCGCAAATTGCAGGATTTTCTTGCTAATGATTATTCCTATGAGCGCAATCTTTTCTATTTCTCCAATCCCGAAGCGCCCAAATTACCCAATTTGGAAGCCTTCTTGGCGGAATGGGAAATCGAACTTGACCACACTCTGGTGCTGGAAGATGATGACCATAACGCATCCACCTACGCAAGCAAACCTTCTGAAGCGCCGCTCTTTACCATTCCTTCCTATGTGCTTCCCGAAGGGGAAGATGAGGTGGATCTCAGCGCCGATGTTCTCTGCGTGATTCCCTATACCGGCGGGATTCGTATTGTCAACGATGAGCGTAATACCGTCGATACCGTCGCTATGCTGACTACATCGGAAGGCTCCTATGCCAAGAGCACCGATACCATCATCAGCGGCTATGGAAAGACCAAGGAAGATTTAGAAGGCCCCTTTACCTTGGCGGCGATTGCCACCAAGAGTAATATCTCTCATAACGTAGAGCAGAAGAGCTATGTCTTTGTGGCAGGCTCGGTAGCGATGCTGGAGAAAAGCTATATCACCTATAACGGTAACGGTGAATATCTTTTCAATATCTATCAAATGATGGTGGATGAGGCGGAATTGGAGGTTGCCGGCGCAACCAAGACGGTGGCTTCTTCCTATATGACCTTGGACGAGACCACTACCACTTGGGCATATGTCTTGATTTTGGGTGTCATTCCTATTCTCTGTCTGGTGATCGGTGCCATTGTCTTTATCCGGAGGAGATTCTTATGATCAAACGTTTAAAACCGGTGCTGATCCTGCTGGGAATTGCGGTGGTGCTTGGTGTTTTGCTTTGGGTGTTGGTCGCTTTTGTCCTGCCCAAAGAAGAAGCGGGCGAGGATAAGGGAAATTCCGTTATCTTGATGCAAACCGATCTTACCGAAGCCGATTCCATTGAGATTAAAAACACCTTTGATCATTATACATTGGTGCAGCAAGCCATCGACCACTATTACGTGGACGGAAAAAAGGGCTATGAGGTCAATAATGACGAAATTTTGGATTTTCTGACCGATTTGGGTTCTCTCACCGCCAGCAAAAAGGTGATCGATGCTCCCAGCGCTGAGCAGATCAAAAGCTACGGATTGGAAAATCCTTACGGAACCATTATCGTCAAGGATAATGCCGATACCTATACCTTTAAGATCGGTGCCACTTCGGCATCCGGTGCCTATTATATGCAGATGGGCAATGACCCCACCGTTTATCTTATCGACGGAACCATCCCCGATGTTGCGCTGGTGGCGCGGTATCAATTCTATACCGATGTGATGATCGATTATAGCGAAGAGTCTATGGACCAAGAAACGCTGAAATGGTTTGAGATTAGCGGCACCAATGCGGCGCACGATTTCCGCTTGGAGATGAACCAATTGGGCGAAGACGAAGTCGGCGCAACCTATATGCTGACTTCGCCCATCAACCATTCCGCTTCGATGGTGGTGGAAGAGCATATTTTGAACCTGCTTTCCACCCTGACCACCGCCGCGGTGGTGGGGGACGATACCACCCCTGAAACCCTGAAAAAGTATGGTCTCGATGAGCCTGCCTATACCTTCTCCTTTGTTCAAAACAATAAGGTGCAGACAGTTCATTTCGGTAAAACCACCGAGGCGGGCTATCAGTATTGCTATACCGAAGGAAGTAAGTATATCCATAATATCGAAAGTTCCAACACCGAGTTTATGGGCGGTAAATTGAAGGATTTCTGCGAGGATATGATCTATACCCGCGCGGCAGATAATCTCAAATCCATTAAAGTCCGCGGGATGGATAAGACCTTCCAGATCAATATCGGCGAGAAGGACGATAATGGAAACTTCTATGTCACCATCAATAATAAAGTGGTGGATAGTGAATTGTTCTCCGACTTCTATACCCATATCCTGATGATCGGCATCACCGATGTGGGCGATAAGGGGAAAGAGACTACCCCCTATGTTTCCTTGGAGTTTACCTTGAAGGATAATACCGTCGAAACGATGAAATTCTATCCCGTTTCCGAGCTGAAATGCTATTGCGAAGTCAATGGCACCGGCTCTTTCTGGGTGACGACAATGAATGTAGAGAAAATCGTCGAAAACGCACAAAAGTTATACAACGGCGAAGTTATCACTAAAGAGTGGTAAAACCGTTGAAATTGGCGGCTTTCCCGATTTTTCGGTCTCGACGTATCGACATACGCCTTCGCCCGAAGAAATCGAAAAATCCATCCAATTTGAACGGTTTACAACGCTTGAAATG
>CALGEL010000040.1 GCA_937881855.1 uncultured Clostridia bacterium
TGATGGACAATGCGGTGAAATTCACCGCCGATCAGGGAAAGATCCATCTGGGCATCTTTCGTCGGGATGGGAAAGCCTATTTCAGCGTGCGTAATAGCGGCGCGGGGATTCCCGAGCAAGAAGCGGGAAAGATCTTTGAGCGGTTTTATAAGACCGATAAAAGCCGCGGCGAAAACCGCAAGGGTGTCGGCTTGGGGCTTTATATGGTAAAGAATATTATCGAAGCGCATGGCGAAGACCTTTATGTTTCGTCCAAAGAAGGCGCTTTTGCTGAATTTTCCTTTTCCTTGAAGGAAACGGAAGAAAGTGGAGAGTAAGTATGGAAGAAAATCAAAACTTAAACCAACCGCAGGTAGAGGAGATTCCTTCTCCGCCCACCTATAATTATGAAGCAACCGCCTCGGAGCAACCTGCCGAGCAGGGTGGATATACCTACCAGAACCCCAACCCCTATCAGGCGACCTATGCGGCGCCCATTCCACCAAAGAAAAAGAGCAACCGCGGATTGATTATAACAGCGGTGAGCGCGGCGGTTATTATGCTGATTTGTTGCACCGCAGTAGTAACTGCATTGATTATGGATGCAGAGCCTTTTGAAAGCCCGATGGAGAATTTCTTTGATCCTTTCGCAAACGAAGAGGACATTGCACCGAGCAATCAAAACCCCGCCGATGTGGATCGGGATGAAGATGCGATCTACGAACTGCCGGATATGACCACCGAGCAAAAGAGCGGTGAAGAGCTTTCGCTGGTGGATATCAATAAAAAAGTCAAGAATAGCGTTGTCGCGGTATTGATTGCCGAAGGGGAGCGTGAGGCGGAATTTTCCGGCTCCGGCTTTATCATCAGCGCAGACGGATATATTATTACCAATACCCATGTGGTGGAAGGCGCATCTTCCATTAAGATCGTGTTGCACGATGGGATCACCGAATATAAAGCCACCGTGGTCGGCGCCGATGAACGCTCCGATCTGGCGGTGTTGAAGGTGGATGCGAAGAATTTGGCACCGGTGGAATTAGGCGATAGCGCATTGCTGGAAGTGGGGGAGACGGTGGTTGCCATCGGGAACCCCTATGGAATGGAGTTGGCAGGAACCGTCACCAACGGTATTGTTTCGGCTCTCAACCGCAAGATCGAGATGAACGGATCTTATATGACCCTGATCCAGACCAACGCCTCCATCAACCCCGGCAATAGCGGCGGTCCTTTGGTCAATGCCTATGGGCAGGTGATCGGCATCACCTCCTCTAAATTGGTCGCCAGCGGCTATGAAGGGATCGGCTTTGCCATTCCTATCAATAATGTTGTGGAAATCGCAGAAGAGCTGATCAGCTATGGTAAGGTCAAGACCCGCGCCTATATCGGCATCAGCGGGCGTGATTTCATTGCGCAGGAAGCGGCGCAATATCGGATGCCCCAGGGCGTTTTGGTGGCGGCGGTGGATCTCCATTGCGATGCGGCCGCCAAGGGTCTGCAAAAGAACGATATCATCGTCGGGTTCAACGGCGAAAAGATCACTTCGATGGCAGAACTGAATGAGAAAAAGGATGAGTTCCACCCCGGCGATAAGGTGAAAATCACCTATTGGCGGGATAATAAAGAAACCACCGTCGAAATTTTACTGACCGAAGCAAGTGAATAACGAACTAAAAAAGCCCTGCTTTGCAGGGCTTTTGTTTTTGAATTTTCTCTTGTATACTTAAAAAGAGTGTGATAGAATGGACACAAATAAAAAATTCAGAAGGTGAAAGAAATGGGTAAATTCAAGGCTTTTTTGCAAAGAAAAGATATTGAGTTTTCGTGGAAACGCTATTTTATTGATGCGCTGGGCGCGATGGCGCAGGGGCTTTTTTGCTCCCTGCTGATCGGAACCATCATCGATACCATCGGCGATCTTTTGATCTCCGGCGGGGCAGAGCGCGTGGGTGATTTTTTGGTGGAGTTGGGTAAATATGCGTCGGCGATGTCCGGCCCCGCGATGGCGGTGGCGATCGGCTATGCGCTGAAAGCACCTAATCTGGTGTTGTTCTCTCTGGTCGCTGTGGGTAGCGCTGCCAATGGCTTTGGCGGTGCGGGCGGACCTTTGGCGGTGTTGATGATCGCTGTTGTTGCCGCTGAATTCGGCAAATTGGTCTCCAAGGAAACCAAGGTGGATATCTTGGTCACCCCTTCGGTGACGATATTGGTGGGTGTCAGCCTTTCGGCTTGGTTTGCCCCCTGGATCGGCAAAGCGGCATTTTCCTTTGGCGAATTGATCAAGCATGCCACCGAATTGCAACCCTTCCTGATGGGTATCCTTGTATCGGTTTTGGTGGGTATAGCGTTGACTTTGCCCATTTCCAGCGCGGCCATCTGCGCCGCATTGAGCCTGACCGGTCTGGCGGGCGGTGCTGCGGTGGCAGGTTGTTGCGCTCAAATGGTGGGTTTCGCGGTGATGAGCTTTAAGGAAAATCGCTGGGGCGGTCTGGTCTCTCAGGGCATCGGCACATCGATGCTTCAAATGGGCAATATCGTTCGCAATCCGCGGATCTGGATCCCGCCCATCGTCGCTTCGGCCATCACCGGCCCCTTGGCTACCTGCCTTTTCAAATTGGAAATGAACGGCGCGCCCGTTTCTTCCGGTATGGGTACCTGCGGTCTGGTGGGTCAGATCGGTGTTTATACCGGCTGGGTGGAGACCGGCCACGCCATCACCGCGATGGATTGGGTCGGATTGGGATTGATCTGCTTTGTTCTCCCTGCCATCCTTTGTTGGCTGGGCGGAATGCTGCTGCGCCGCATCGGTTGGATCAAGGAAAATGATCTGAAACTCTGAAAAACCGCATAAAAACAAGCAAAATGAGCTTTCGAAAGAAGGCTCATTTTTTATTGATTTTTTTAATAAAAACTATTGATTTTTTCTAAAAAAATGATATAATTTAAATCAAGTGGAGTATAAATGGGTACTCAGTGTGTATTAAGTGGGTGAATTTTTGAAAGGAGGTGCACGCATGTCGTACTTGACCGGATTTTATGAAAATTTTGTTGATGAAAAGGGCCGTGTCATTATGCCCAAGAAGCTCAAAGAGCAGATGGGCAGCGAGCTGGTATTTACCAGAGGGCTGGATGATTGCGTGTATGTCCTGACCAGAGAGGCGTGGGCCGCTTTGGAAGAAAAACTCGCCAAGCTTCCCATCTCCAAGGGGCGCGGTGTCAGCCACTTTTTCAATACCTATAAATCCGATGTCACCGCCGATAAGCAGGGCAGAATTCAGCTTCCCATCGCTCTGCGCCGCATCGCCGAGATCGAAGGCAATGCAGTCATCGTCGGCAACGGCAACCGTGTGGAGATCTGGAATCCCGATCGCTTTGCTAAGATGGAGCAGGCTTTGGATACCGATAGCATCGTTGCTGCGATGGATGAGCTTGATTTCTGATGAAAGAATTTGAGCATTACAGCGTGATGGCGAAAGAGTGTATCGACGCTCTGGCGATCCGCCCCGATGGAATCTATGTGGATGCCACCTTGGGCGGCGGCGGGCATAGCGCTTTGATCGCCGCAAAATTGAATGAAGGATTGCTGATCGGCATCGATCAGGATCGGGATGCGCTGAAAGCGGCAGGTGAAAGGCTTGCGCCCTTCGGTAACCGATTTAAGGCCGTCAAATCCAATTTTTCCGCTTTAAAAGATGTATTAAATAAAGAAGAAATTCCCGCAATCGACGGAATTATCTTTGATCTGGGTGTTTCCAGCTTCCAGCTGGATGAAGAAAGCCGCGGCTTTTCCTATCGTTTTGATGCGCCGCTGGATATGCGGATGGATCGGGATAATCCATTGGATGCCTATCAGGTGGTCAACACCTATTCCAAAGAGCAACTAACCAAGATTTTATATGAATACGGCGAAGAACGAATGAGCCCCCGCATTGCCGCAGCCATCTGCAAGCAACGGGAGATTTCTCCCATCGAGACCACCGGTGAGTTAGTAAGGATTATTGAAAAGGTGTTCCCGCCCAAGGACCGCTATGGCAATAAGCATCCCGCCAAACGCACCTTTCAGGCGATCCGCATCGAAGTCAATGGCGAGCTTCGGATTTTAGAGCAAGCGTTAAGAGATGCGGTCTCGATGCTGAAAAGCGGCGGCAGGATTGCGGTGATGACCTTCCATTCGCTGGAAGACCGCATTGTTAAGAATGTATTTGCAGACCTGGCTTCCGGCTGCGTCTGCGATAAAAACCTTCCGATCTGCGTCTGCGGCAGAACGCCGATTATTAAGCAGATCACCCATAAACCGATAACAGCCACCCCGCAGGAACTTGCCGAAAATTCCCGCTCCAAGCCGGCAAAACTGCGTGTAGGGGAAAAACGATAAGAAGTATGAAAGAAAAGGAGAGCCTCATGAAGAAACTGAATCTGCGCAACGTCCGTTGGTCAGTCGTTTTGATCGCGGCGGTATTCATTGCCATCGGCGGATATCTTTTATATAGCCACATCGCCCTTAATGAGGTCTCCAGCGAGCTTCTGGCGGCCAAGCAAGAGCTGACCAGGCTGGAAGGCGAGGCGGGAAATCTGCAAGTATCGATTGATAGCAAAAACTCTATGGGCGAGATCGAGCGAATCGCCACCGAGGAGTTGGGAATGGTCAAGATCGAAAATTATCAGATCCAGACCATCAATCTGCTGACCGACGATACTGTGGAGATCATCAAAGACGAGCCCACAAACGATAGTTGGTGGGACGGCGTCGTGGCAGAATTCAACATTTTGTTGGAATATCTGAGCTAACCGGAAATAAGATTAAAGTAAAACGAGAGTGGGAATTTTTTCTTACTCTCATTTTGCACTTTAAAGGGAACTGATTTTTTGGAAAATTTTTGGCGAAAGGAGTTGCAAAATGGGTAAAGGACCGAGCCGATCCATGGTCAAGAGAAGTACAATTCTGCTGGGCATCTTCGCTGCTGCATTATTGGTATGGATGGCGGGCGTATTGGTGAAATACCAGATCGTCAACTATAATTATTATCAGACCCGCGCCATCGCGCAGCAAACGATGGATACCACCCTGGCGCCCAACCGCGGCTCCATATACAGCCGAAATTATACCCCGCTTGCCATTTCTGCGCCGGTGGAGACGGTTTATATCGCTCCCAATTCCATCGACGAAGAAGACCGCAGAACGGTGGCGGAAGGGCTGGCATCCATTTTGGAGCTGGATGAAGATGCCATCTATCAAAAAACGCTGAAAAAGAATTATTATGAGATGATCAAGCGTAGAATCGATGCGGAAGTGGCCGATGAAATTCGCGCATGGATCGATGAAAAAAATCTGGAAGGGGTCCATTTGGTGGAAGATACCAAACGGTATTACCCCTATAACAGTATGGCTTGCCATATTTTGGGATTTACCGGCACCGATAACGTCGGTCTGGACGGAATTGAATCCATCTACAACGAATATTTGCAGGGCACCTCGGGCAAATTGATTGCCGCTAAAAATGCGATCGGCACCGAATTGCCCTATGAATACGAAACCTATGTCGCCGCTGAAAACGGCAAAAATGTGGTATTGACCATTGATGAGACGGTGCAATACTATCTGGAAAAGCACCTGCAAGAAGCCCGCTTGGAGCAAAAGTGTATCGAAGGCGCGGCAGGTATTGTGATGAATGTCAAAACCGGTGAAATTCTGGCGATGGCATCGTTTCCCAACTACGACCCCAACAACTACTATACCATCACCGACCAAATGGCGCTGGACGCATTGGAAGAATATGGGCAAGAAGAACGTAAAGAGCAGGAAACCGCTTTCCGCAACAAAATTTGGCGTAATAAGTGCATTGTGGATACCTATATGCCCGGCTCCACCTTCAAGATCGTCACCCTTTCGATGGCGTTGGAAGAAGGCTTGATCAGTACCAATAATACCTATTCTTGCCCCGGTTATATCCGCGTGGCCGACCGCACCATCCGTTGCTGGAAATCCGGCGGGCATGGGCATCAGACCTTGGCGCAGGCGATCCAAAATTCCTGCAACCCTGCCTTTATCAGCATCGGTGCCAAGGTGGGTCCCACCAATTTTTATCAATACTTCAAAAACTTCGGTCTGACCGAAAAGACCGGCGTGGATCTCAATGGTGAAGCGAGCGGTATTTGGTTCAGCAAGTTCCAGGAAGTCGAGCTTGCCACCGCCTCCTTCGGTCAGAACTTTAAGATCACCCCGTTGCAGATGATTACCGCGGTGGGTGCCGCCAGCAACGGCGGTAAATTGGTCACCCCCCATGTGGTCAAGGAGATTACCGAGACGCAAGAAGACGGCACCGAAAAGGTGGTCAAGAGTTTCACCCCGCAGGTCAAGCGGCAGGTCATATCCGCCGAAACCAGCGCATTGGTCTGCGACCTGCTGGAAGAAGTTGTCACCGTCGGTTCGGGTAAAAACGCCTATGTTAAGGGCTATCGCGTGGCGGGAAAGACCGGTACGTCCGAAAAAATCGACGTGCTCAATGCCACCGGCGAGAAATATTATATCTCTTCCTTCATCGGCTTTGCGCCGGCAGACGAGCCCGAATATGCCATTCTGGTGATGCTGGATAGCCCCACCGCAGGGGAGATCTACGGCGGTATTATCGCCGCCCCCGTTGCCGGCGATATTTTGGCGGATATTCTGCCTTATCTGAGTATTCAGCCCCAGTATACCGAAGAAGAATTGGAAACCTTGGATGTCTCCGTTCCTTCGCTGATGGAACAGTCTCTGGAAGAAGCGAAGGCCCTGCTGATCGATAAAGAGATCAAGTTTAAAGTCAAGGGCGATGGCGATACGGTCCTGGATCAAATGCCGCTCCCCGGCTCCACCATGCCCCAGAGCAGCACCATCATCCTTTATACCGGCGATGCCAAACCTTCCAAGAATATCACCGTCCCCAATCTGGTGGATTATTCAGTGGCGGGCGCATCCGACCGCATTGTTTCGATGGGCTTGAATGTGCGAGTGGTGGGCAATTCCAATGCCGGATCCACCGCTCTGGTCATCTCCCAATCTCCCGCCGCAGGCGAAGTGGTGCCCGAAGGAACGGTTGTTACCATTCGAACCAACAGTTCTGTGGGGGTTCAAAACTAATTATCCGAAAGGAGCTTATTCTATGCTGTTATCGGAACTTTTAAACGGAATTCAAACATTAAATGGATATACCGACCGCGAAATTGCAGGGATTGCTTTCGATTCCCGCAAGGTGGAAAAGGACTTCCTTTTCTGCGCCATCCGCGGCGAAACCGTCGATGGTCATAAGTTCACCGCCTCCGCCGCCGAAAAGGGTGCAGCGGTCATATTGGCGGAATATTCCACCGACCATTCCGCCACCGAGATTTTGGTTCAAGACACTCGCATGGCATTCCAGCAGGTCTGCGCCAATTATTTCGGCCATCCTGAAAAATTCATGCGTTTTCTTGGCGTGACCGGCACCAACGGTAAGACTTCTGCCACCCAATTTGTCAAAAGCATTTTAGATGGAATGGGTGTGAAGGCGGGTCTGATCGGAACGGTTTTAAATCAAATCGGTACCGTCAGCGAGCCGGCGGAGTTCACCACGCCCGAGCCCTACCAACTGTTTGCTCTTTTGCGCCGAATGAAGGATGCAGGGGTGGAGATGGTGGTGATGGAAGTCTCTTCTCAGGCAATGGATCAGCGCAGAGCCGATAGCTTGCCCTTTGCGGCGGCAGGCTTTACCAACCTGACCCAAGACCATCTGGACTACCATAAGACAATGGAAAATTATAAAGAAGCCAAAGCGCGCCTCTTTTCGATGGCGGGTAAGGGCGTCTATAATATTGATGATGCAGTCGGTGTGGAATTCAAATCCCGCTTCGGCGGTCTGACCTATTCCGCCAAAGGAAAGGCCGATCTCTATGCGTCCAAAATTCAAATGGATGTCTCGGGGGTCGCCTATCAACTGAACTATTGCGGGAAAACTGCTCAAATCAAGGTTTCCACCCCCGGCTTGTTTACTGTCCATAATACCCTTTGCGCCGCAGGTATTTTGCTGGCGGCAGGGTTTACCTTTGATCAAGTGGCAAAGGGGCTCAACCAAATCCCCAAGGTGGCAGGGCGCGCCGAGATCATCAC
>CALGEL010000041.1 GCA_937881855.1 uncultured Clostridia bacterium
GGTGACCTCATCCTTACCAAGGATGCACTCTACCGACTGAGCTATAGCAGCATATGGCGACCTGGATGGGGCTCGAACCCACGACCTCTAGCGTGACAGGCTAGCGTTCTAACCAGCTGAACTACCAGGCCAAATGCAGCATTTGTTTGCTGCAACGATAGATATTTTACAACATATACTATTAAAAGTCAAGTGTTTTATAGAAAAATATTATTTATTTTTTCAAACCCTGAAGCAATAATTTTTTCATCTCATCCACAGTGAAAGAGTACCGTTGATTGCAAAAGTGGCAACATAACTCGACCGGTTTATTTTCTTCAATCAATTCTGCCAAAGTCTTTTTTCCAAGGCTTAATAACACCTTCTCGGTCTTCTCTTTTGAGCAATTGCAATAATAATCGGCATTCCACGTTTCGTTAATATGATATGGGAGCCGATCCATCAATATGTCTGCAATTGCTTCATTCGATGTATGTTCGAAAAGAGCGGATACATTTTGCACTTTTTGAATGTTTTCTTCCAAAATGCTGATGGTTTCTTCGTCGGCACCCGGCAATAATTGCAAAAGAAAACCGCCCGCGGATTTTACTGAATAATCTCGATCCACCAAAACACCCAAGGCGCATACCGTCGGGGTTTGTTCGCTTGTTGCGTAATAATGGGTAATATCTTCGGCAATTTCGCCGCTAACCAGCATTGTCTGGCTTACATAAGGCTCTCCCTCCCCATTATCACGAAGGACAGTTAAGAACCCGGGGCCTAAGGCACCGCTGACATCCAACTTACCAACTTTATTTAACGGAATGTCCACGATAGTATTGCCAACATAGCCTTTAACTTTTGAGTTGCGATCGCCTGTTGCCAAAACAGACTTGATCGGTCCGCCGCAATCAATTTGAAGCGTCAATAAATCAGAATCATTTTTTAATGTTCTTCCCATCATCGCAGCAGCAGTCAACAACCGTCCTAACGCAGCGGTGACAACCGGCGCTGTTTGGTGATATTCAAAAGATCTTTGAACCAAGTCTTTTGAATTAAGAAAATAACCCCGAACCATACCATTATCGGAAAGAATGGAAATTCCCGGATTTTTCATCATTTACCTCTCCTTTATCGCTACAAATGTAAAGCGTTGCGTTTGATCATTGGGCTCTTTTTCCGAATAATCATCTGCGATCTCGATTAATTTAAACCCATATTTTTTCAAAAGTTTTTTAGTAAAGTCAACGGAGTAATGGCGCTGAACCTGTTCTTCGTCATAACGCTCAAAAAGATCACCGCATTTATTAAAAATTGAAAGTTCGTGGTAACACATCTCATCTTCATATCGACTTTGCCAGGACATAAAGACATCTTCTTCGTCATAGATTCTGCATTGATTATCCAGCAGGTGCCGATATTTATATTCCGAATTAATGTCGAAAATAAGGAGTCCGTTTGGATTTAGGTAGTTTTGAAACCAATAAAACAGACGATCCAAATCATCGGGGTTCGTAATATAATTTAGAGTATCCAGCGTTGATATCAAGCAATCAACCGTCCCATAGAGTTCAAACTCAGGTAATTGTTGGTGCAAGAACAACATTTTATCTCCCATTGGATGTTCTGCCTTCTTATTTTGAGCTTCGGACAACATATCAATGCTTCCATCGATACCAATCATATCATAACCTTTGTCCAGCAATGATAATGTAACGGTACCGCTTCCGCAACCAATGTCACATACCAATGAAGCCTTAGGATTATATTGGCGAATTTTGTCGTCTATATAATCTGCTATCATTTTATAATCTGCGCCAACAAAGCGATCATAAAATTTTGCCAAACCAGAAAATTGATTCATAAGACTCCTCAATTATCGAATATAATCGAATTCCAACTCGCCAATCCGAACCGGATCCCCTTCTTGAATACCCATTTCTTCCAATTTTTCAATAATTCCATTGCTTTGCAACACACGTTGGAAGAAATTCATTGATTCATAATCATCAAAACGAATGGTTTCAAGAATCTTAAAGAGCCATTCGCCTTCGACAACAAATACTCCGTTCTCTTTTCTAACTGTAAAGGTTTTATCCTTTTCAGTTTTAACAGGTGTTTTAACGTATTCCGCTTCAAAAACCTTGGTTTTAGGCAACGTTTCAAGCAGTTCGCCGGTCTTTGCAAGAAGCGGGTCAATGCCACTTTTGGTTGCAGCAGAAATTAAAAACAGCGGATAGCCTTTGGATTCAATGTGTTTTATAAACTTTTCTTTGAGTTCCTCATCATAAACAGCGTCACATTTATTAGCAACAACAATTTGGGGCAACTTTGCCAAAGTTTCGGAATAAGATTTAAGTTCATTGTTGATGATCTCAAAATCCTCAATCGGATCGCGCCCTTCGGTTCCCGCAATATCGACAACATGGAGCAACATTCTGCAACGCTCAACATGTCGTAAAAATGCAGTACCAAGCCCTGCACCGCCCGCGGCACCTTCAATAATTCCGGGAATATCAGCAATGACATAGCCGTTGCCAAAACGATCCACTACGCCCAAATTCGGCGTCATCGTTGTAAAATGATAGTTTGCAATCTTAGGTCTGGCGGAAGAAACGACCGAAAGGAAGGTGGATTTACCGACATTGGGAAAACCAATCAAGCCAACATCTGCAATCAACTTCAATTCTAATTGAATATGGAATTCTTCGCCGGGTTGACCCGGTTTTGCAAAGCGCGGAATTTGGCGAGTCGGGGTGGCAAAATGCTGATTTCCCCATCCGCCATTACCACCTTTGGCGGCAATAAAAGGTTGATCGTCTGAAAGATCCTTAATAAGCAGACCGGTTTCCGCATCTTTAATCAATGTTCCAAAGGGAACCTTAATCACCAGCGGAGGTGCGCCCGCACCTGTGCATTGGTTGGTTCCTCCGTTTTTGCCGTCTTCCGCTACATATTTTCTTTTATAGCGGAAATCCATTAAGGTATTCAGATTGCGGTCGGCTTTGAATATAATATCGCCGCCTTTACCACCATCGCCGCCATCCGGACCGCCGGCATTGACATATTTTTCGCGATGGAAAGCGACAGCACCATCGCCGCCCTTCCCCGCTTTTATGAATATTTTAGCAATATCAACAAACATTTTGTTTATCTTCCTTATTTAATACTAAACGAAAAAAATCCCGGAAAAGATCCGGGATTTTATGCTGATTACTCTACAGCGTAAACAGAAACCTTTTTTCTGTCGCGGCCGACGCGCTCAAACTTCACTTTGCCGTCGATCAAAGCGAACAAAGAATCGTTGGATGCACGGCCAACATTGTTACCGGGATGGATCTTTGTCCCTCTCTGGGTAACGAGAATATTGCCGGCAAGTACAAATTGACCATCGGCTCTCTTCACACCCAGGCGCTTGGATTCGGAATCTCTGCCGTTCTTGGTAGAGCCCATACCTTTTTTATGCGCAAAAAACTGAATATTAAACAACATTTGTTACACCTCCATTATTTCAAGGTTAAAATACATTGCATAATCCTTTGCAATGCTCTTTCCCAGCTCGACCAAAATCTCAATATGTTTTGAAAATTGAGCATTTTGTTCTTCGCTGATACATCGAATCAATGCATTATCCTGATCCACAGTTAACTGCATCGGAATTCGATCGATCTGCTCTCCGCAGTTGATGCAATATTGGACAGCGGTTGAAACAGCGGAACATACCATATCTTCCCCCGCTTCGGCAAATCCGCTATGCCCTTTGCATTCAAAGCCGATATAAAGCGATTCCTTACGATAGACCTTAAGGACTGTCATAAATTATGCTTCAGCCTTGGGAGCAGTAGGATTGATCGTATTGATCTGAATCTTGGTATAAGGCTGTCTGTGGCCTTGCTTTCTGCGATAATTCTTTTTGGGCTTCATCTTATAAACGATGATCTTCTTTTCCTTACCGCTTTTCAGCACAGTAGCTTCAATAGTGGCACCCTTAACATAGGGTTTACCAATCTTCAGCTTCTTGCCTTCGCCAACGCTTACCACCTTGTCAAAGGTAACAACACTGTCGTTTTCGGCGTCCAACTTTTCGATAAAAAGAATGTCGCCTTCCTGCACTTTGTATTGCTTACCGCCGGTTTCAAAAATTGCGTACATTACAAAGCACCTCACTTTCTTAAAGAAAACTCGCTATGGCAGGTTGGTTTCCCATTAATACCTGACATACGCGGCTAGAGAAGATTATAACACATCCATTTTTGAATGTCAATCTTTATTTTATATTATTTATAAGTAACTCTTCTGCACTCTGCAACAACTTATCCGAAAGCTGTTCGCCACCCATAATACGCGCAATTTCTCGAATTCTTTCCTCACGATTCAATAAATGAATTTCTGATACAACGCGATCATTATCGGTTCGTTTTGCAACCTTATAGTGATGGTCGGCTTGCGCGGCAATCTGCGCCAAATGTGTAATAGAAAAGACTTGCTTCTCCCCCGCACTCCCTTGAAGCTTCTTGCCGATTTTTTCGGCAGTCGCTCCCGATACACCGGTGTCCACTTCATCATAAATAACCGTATCGGCCCCTTTGTTGATTACCGTTTTTAAAGCCAACATAATACGGGAAAGTTCACCACCGGATGCGATTTTTGCCAAAGGACGCGGTGCTTCTCCGGCATTGGCAGAGAGAAAAAATTCAACGTCGTCTTTACCATCGTTACGATAGCGAATTCCGCCACGATCGTTCATTCGATCTTGAACCGTAATTTCAAATTGAATTTTTGGCATATCAAGATAGGCCAATTCATCTTGTAAACGCGATTTCATTGCATTTGCGGCTTTTTTTCTTTCGGCGGAAAGTTTGTCCGCACATAAATCCAATCTTTTTCGTGCCGATGCAAATTCTTGTTCCGTTTCGTTTAATAATATGACATTATTATCAAGGTTTTCATATTCGGTTTTACATTCTTGCCAAAACCGAAACACTTCGTCGTCAGAAGGTCCATATTTCTTGCGAATTTCTTCCAATAAATCCAATCTGCTTTCCAACTTTTGCGGATCCATCAATTCGCCGGAATAAGAGTCAAATAATTTTCCGAGCGTTGCCCCCAAATCATCTAACTCAGTCGAAATTTGAGCCAGTCGACGAACATACTCTTCCCCTTGCGGCAATAACTTTTCAATAGAAATCAAACTATCCAGCGCCATTTTGGCAAGTTGAGCCGCAGGCAGTTCGCCATCATAAATCGAAGTGTATGCAGTGTGTAAGGCTTCGGTAATTTCGGTGTTTTTAAGCAAGTTTTTGCGTGATTCCATCAACTCATCATATTCACCAATTTGAATATTGCACTGTTCCAATTCTGCCAAGATTTGCTCCAGCTCTTTTCGACGCAGTTCTTTTGACGATTCTAATGCTTGATATTTTGCCAACTTATCCCGCAATTTTTTGACAGATTCATAAGCATCTTCATAGGATTGGCGGGCTTCATAGGTGTTTCCAAATTCATCCAAATATCCCAAATGGCGCTTTGAGTCCAGTAAAAGCACCCCGTCATGCTGGCCGTGAATGTTGATCAGTTGCTCACCTAATTGTTTTAATAAAGAAACCGTTACATTGATACCATTGATTCTGGCATTGTTTCGTCCGTCGGCGCCGATTTTGCGAAAAATAGTTATATTTCCCTCGGAATCGGGCGACAAGCCATTCTCATCCAAAAGGCTGATTGCCTCATCGGATAAACCGGTAAAGCAAGCGCTTACAACCGCCGCCTCCGCTCCGGTTCGGATCAAATCTTTTGATGCTTTATTCCCCACCAATAACTGAATGGAATCAATAATAATACTTTTACCCGCACCGGTTTCACCTGTAAGAACAGAAAATCCCTTATTAAAATCGACATTCAATTGATCAATGATTGCTATATTTTCAATATGTAATGAATTTAGCATTTACCTTTATCCTTTAATTGATGTTAAGACCTTTTTAATATTCTCAGCAAATTCGTTGTTCAAGGTACAAATAAAGATGGTATCATCGCCGGCAATCGAACCCGCAACCCCTTGAAGATGCATCCCATCAATCGTAGCGCAAACTGCACCGGCCATTCCGGCATAGCATTTGACAATGACAAAATTTTGGGCAGGAATAACCTCGATAATTCCATTATTCAAAATAGAATTCGCTTGCAGCTTTGCAGGTTGAGGGGGAACGCCGACCGAGGGCTTGACATAGCGCGTTTCATTTCCGTTGGATGCTTTACGAAGACCCAAAGCCTTAATATCCCTGGAAACGGTCGCCTGGGTAACATTCCAACCTTGGCTTTGCAAAATAGAAACAAGCATTTCTTGGGTCAAAACAGCCTGCTCATCAATAATCTTCAAGATCGCCTCTTGCCTTAAATTTTTCATAGCATCCTCCGACTGATTTTTTCGTTTAATACCTTATAAAAACTTTTGTTAGAAAGTTTCAATAGTTTTAGCGGTGTTGAATGGCGTGTAATTGATACGCAATCGCCATCAACCAAACGTTTAATAACATTTCCGTCACATTCCAAAATAGGCTCAATGCTATTCGCATTCAAAACACGCACAAACAGTGTTTGTTTTTCCGCGTTAAATACGACCGAACGAGCCCCAAGTGTGTGGGGACAGATTGGTGTGACAACAATATTATTCGATTGAGGTTCCAATATCGGTCCGCCGGCGCTCATGGAATAAGCAGTGGAACCGGTGGGCGTTGCAATAATAAAGCCATCGCAAAAATATTCCAACAAATCCTTTTCCGAATCCGAAATGACAATCTGCGCAGGTTTTCCGCTCTTACTACGGATAACAGCATCATTTAATGCGACAAATTGATCAGGCACTGCGCCATTATGTTCGACGGAAACATTCAACATCATTCGTTCCGTACATTCAAAATCACCCGAAAGTATCGCCGGCACCTGATCTAATTCATCACATTCCAATTCGGCCAAAAAGCCCAAATGGCCCAAATTAACCCCAAGGAGCGGAACATTATATTTATTTGCATATGCAGATGCACGCAGTAATGTTCCGTCGCCGCCCAAAGTAAGTACAAGCATGGATCCATCAAAACATTCTTCCACACTGCAAAATTTAAAAGTTTGGCTCGATGGATAATTCCCGCAGGACACCGCTACATCATAGCTATGTTTTTTCAACAAATCCAAGAGATATTTTAAATGTTTTAGCCCGGGATCTTTTTCGGGATTGACAATAATTCCTATCTTATTCATGGAATTCCTCCGTTTGAATAGCTAAGTTGCAGGCTTGATCAATGTTCACCAGTGTTTGACCATGCATTTCCAAATGCAGTAAATATTCGCGATTTCCCGATTCGCCGGTAAGCCCGCTAAAAGCAACGCCTTTCACACCGAATCCGAGTTCACACGAAAAACCGATCACATCTTTTAAGACACGTAAATGAACCTTTCGGTCCAAGACGACACCGGATTTATTCAAATGCGAAGGTCCGGCTTCAAACTGCGGTTTAACGAGTATAATGGCAAACCCACTTTTATTTAATATTGAAGAAATCGCAGGCAAAATGGCTTTTATAGATATAAAGGAAAGATCGGCTGTGATCGCATCGATTTTACAATCAAAATCATCCGCCTTTAAATATCGCGCATTTGTATGTTCCATATTTATAATTCGTGTATCATCTTTAATCGTAGGATGAAGCTGAGCGGTTCCGATATCGACGGCATAAATTTTTGATGCGCCTTTTTCCAGCAAAACCTGACAAAAACCACCTGTTGAAGCACCAAGATCCACAACGGTTTTATTCGCGAAAGATAAATCGAACAGATCATAAGCCGTCAATAGTTTATGGGCGGATCTTGCAACATAACTTTTTTGTTGTTTCAGCAAGACAACATCATCTATTTCCGAAATGTCATACGAGGGTTTTAAAACCTTAACTCCATTGACCGCAAAAAAACCATTTTTGATAGCAGATGATGCCTTATTTCTACTTTCACAGAACCCTTTTTCAACCAAATAAACATCAAATCTCATTATTGGGTATCTCCCATCAAAGAGATTATTTCAGCAAGACTTTCTTCGTCTAAATGATGTTCCTTCATCAGTTCTTCGGGTTTTCCCGCTCTCATAAACAGATTATCAATGCCAACATTCTTATAAATGCCTTTAAATCCATTATTGAGCAACAAATTACCTAAATAAGATCCCACTCCGCCATTCACAAAGCCTTCTTCAACAAATAAAATCTTTTTATATTGAATTAATCTTTGCAATGTCTCTTCGGACAACGGAAAAATCTTATTTAGTTTCAAAAACGCCACAGGCACTTTTGCCAAACGAATTGCTTTTAAGCAAGCAACCACTTCTCTTCCATAGGAAATGACACAAAATTCATCATTATTCCCATACCAATGAACATCGGCATTCGACTCTTTGAACGATAACTGTTCGGCAGGAGCACCACCACGCGGGTAACGAACCACCGAAATCCCTTTCTCGGTATAAATAGAGCGATAAAGTGCACTTCGAAGTTCTTCATATGTCGCAGGAGAAAAGACAGAAACATTGGGAATTGGTAAAAACATTGGAACATCAAATAAACCCTGATGTGTTTCCCCATCTTCGCCAACAATTCCGGCTCGATCAACGCAAATGGTCATTGGATAACCCTGAAGAGCAAGGTCGTGGATCACTTGATCATATCCACGCTGCAAAAATGACGAATAAACTGCAAACACAGGTTTCATTCCGTTGCGAGCCAACCCTCCCGCAAATGTCAAGGCATGTTGCTCCGCGATGCCCACATCAAAGAAGCGTTCCGGAAATCGCTTCGAAAATTCTGTCAAACCGCAACCGGAAGCCATCGCCGCTGTAATGGCACAAATTTGAGCATCCTTTTCAGCAAGGGCACACAATTCATCACCAAAAACCGAAGAAAAGTCGATTTTTTTATCCGAAGACTGTTCGCCCGTTTCCACATTAAACGAACCAAGCCCATGATAACTACTCGGATGCTCTTCGGCAAATGTATAGCCTTTTCCCTTTACAGTCTTGACGTGGATCAAGCAAGGTCTCTTTAATTCTTTGGCACGATTTAAAACACGTTCCAGCGTTCTCTGATTGTGTCCATCAATAGGACCAAAATAAACAAAGCCCATATTTTCAAAAATATTGCCTTGATAAAATACGGATTTCAATGCCCGTTTGATTTTTTGGAAAAACTTATAGAATGCTTTACCGATTAAAGGGGTCCCCTGCGTAATTCTGGTAAGGATATCTTTAAACTTGAAGTATCCTTGTCTGGATCTGATTTTTGCCAAATAATCTGCAAGAGAGCCAACATTTTTAGAAATGCTCATATCATTGTCGTTTAAGATAACGATAAGATTTCCGTGCATTTTTCCGCCGTTATTCAGTCCTTCATAGGATAGACCGCCTGTCATTGCGCCATCCCCCACAACAGAAACCACATACCGATCGTTTTCATTCTGCAACTGAAAGGCTTTCAATAATCCGACAGCAGAAGAAATCGCCGTGGAGCTGTGCCCCGTTTTCAATGGGTCGTGAATACTTTCCTTGGGGCTTGGAAAACCGGAAAGTCCGTCCATTTGCCGCAAAGATTTAAACTCTTTATAACGACCGGTCAGCAGTTTATGAACATAACACTGATGCCCTACATCAAAAAGGATCTGATCCTTCGGAGACTCAAATACCCGATGGATCGCCATCGTCAATTCAACAACGCCGAGATTGCTGGCAAGATGGCCGCCGGTATGAGCAACATTATTAATCAGGCAGGTTCGTATTTCATCGCCCAATGCGGCGATTTGAGAATAATCAAACTTTTTAACATCCGATGGTTCTTGAATTTGATCCAAAATACTCATCACAGCAGCTCCTTTCTGATTATTGATTGCGTGAACCTATATAATCAGCAATCCACAATAAAAATGCATCATCTTGTACCGAAGATTTTGCAAGTTTCAACTCATTTTCTAAATACTCTTTGGCTTCGGAAAGCCCCAAAATCGAAGGAAATGTCGATTTGCTCTCCAAAGCATCCTTCCCCACTTCTTTCCCTAAAAGTTGGGTATTGCCTTCCACATCTAAAATATCGTCTCTGATTTGAAAAGCCAGACCTATTCTGCGGCAATAGTTTACATAATTTTCAACCTTTTTATTTGCCAACGCTTCGGCAATTCGAACAGGTGCCAATAATAGCGCACCGGTCTTCCTTTGATGAAGCTCCAACAGTTCATCAAGGGAAAGTTTACAGCTCTCGCCAATCTTATCGATCGCTTGTCCGTCCAACATTCCGAGCGCACCGGACGCAGAAAAGAGAACACTCATCGCATTTAAGAATGTTTCCGGTTCGTATTTTTCTCTGCAAGAAAGCAAGTACTCAACCGTATAATTCAAAATGCCGTCCCCCGCCAAAAGCGCTGTGGCATGGCCGAATTTCTTATGGCAGGTGGGTAATCCTCTGCGAAAATCATCATTATCCATCTCCGGCAAATCATCATGAACCAAGGAATAGGCGTGGATCATTTCCAAGGCAACGGCAAAGGGCATTGCTTGCTCTTTGGGGACCGAAAGCTGCTTACAAAGGTACAGTGTCAAAACACCTCTGATTCGCTTACCGGGAGCTAATACCGCATATTTCATCGGCTCAATCAAATGAGAATTATTGATTTCACACTCGGAAAAAGCCAACGAGATCGCATCATCCACTTGTTGCTTGATTTTTATAAACTCATTCTTCATTTTGAGATTCCCCGGCGTTTTCTTGCTGCAAAAAGCGTACTTTTTGTTCCGCCGATTCAAGCAAGCTTGTACATTGTTTGCTTAATTTGATTCCTTCTTCAAAAAGAGTAATCGATTCATCCAAAGATGCTTCGCCGTTTTCTAAAATCCGAACCACTTCACTCAAACGACTCAGCGCTTCTTCAAACTTCATTTCTTTGTTCATTGTAATCTTTCAACGTTATATTATCGACAATACAACGCGCCTTTCCATCCGACATATGAATTTGAATAACATCATCAACAGAGAGTTTTTCAATTTTTTGAATCACGCCCTTTTCTTCGTGTTGAACAAAGGCGTATCCCCTGCTCAATACCTTTAACGGACTCAATGCATCTAATTTAGAAATATTAGAGAGCAACTTTTGCTCTTGTAATTTATAACATTTTTCCACAGAACCGAATAGTTTTTCGGTTAAGTGATCCAACATCAAATACGGTTTATCGGTAAATGCTTTTGGATCGTTTAAGACCTTCGCTTGGGTATAGCGCATCAATAAATTTTTGTTGTTTTGAACAACTCTGGTCAAGGCAGCACTAATCCGCTTTTGATTTTGCGCTATATTGATACGAAGATCTTCCGCATTTGGGACCGCAAGTTCAGCCGCGCCCGATGGTGTGGGGGCACGCAAATCCGCCACAAAATCGCAAATAGTATAATCCGTTTCGTGCCCGACCGCAGAAATGGTTGGAATTGTGCAGTTATAAATCGCCAACGCAAGGTCCGGATCGTTAAATCCCCAAAGATCTTCGATAGAACCGCCGCCACGACCAATAATGATCACATCGACTGATTTTGTCTTTTCAAAATATTCAATTCCCGCGATTAAGGAAGCGGGCGCTTGCTCTCCCTGCACAATTGCGGGAAAAACATCCACCTCTGCCGCAGGGAAACGGCGTCCGAGGATCTGAATTATATCCTGCACCGCCGCACCGGTCGGCGCTGTAATAACACCGATCCGAGACGGAATGAATGGAATTTTCAATTTATGTTGTTCATTAAAAATTCCCGCTGCCGCCAGCTGCTTTTTAAGTTGTTCAAATGCAAGATGAAGATCTCCCATTCCATCTTCTCTTAGGTCGGTTACATACAACTGATATACACCGGTTTTCTCAAAGATGGAAATACTTCCTTTGGCGATCACCTTCATTCCGTTTTCCGGACGAAAACGAAGCTTGGACGCGCTGGAACGAAACATCACCGCACTGATAATACCGCCTTCGTCTTTTAAGCGAAAATAAATATGCCCACTGCCGTGAATGGTCAAATTAGAGATTTCTCCCATTACACAAATGCTGCGAAGATTAAAGTCCGCTTCCAAAACATTTTTTAGGTATTGATTCAGTTGAGTAACAGTAATAGCTGCTTTCTCCATAATTAATTTTTGGAAATCGCGCTGAGAACGCCGTGGACAAAGCTGCCGGAGTCCTCTTCACCAAACTCTTTTGCCAATTCGATCGCTTCATTGACCGCAACTCGATCGGGAATATCGGGGTTGAATTTCAGTTCAAACGTTGCCAATCGCAAAATGGCGCGACAAACTGCATTCAACCGTTTCAATGACCAGTTTGCCAATGCAGGTTCAATCAGTCTGTCAATCTCATCCCAATGATCGCAAATCCCATAGTAAGTATCATTAATGTATTGGATGGGTTCTTCGATCTCTTGTTGCTTATAAAACTCTTCTAAAATGGTCTCTTTATTTTCAATGCCTTGAAAACCAATCGAATAAATTAATTGAAAAACAACTTTTCTTTGCTTTTGTCTTGTCATTTTTTCTCCTTTTCAATACAAACACACAATACTAATCCACTATGAATCTCAACGTTTAGTTTAGAATCACCGGGTTCATTACTTATACACAATGAATTTTCTTTTTTCATCAAATGATGATTCAACGGATATTTAAAACCGCTAAGAGAAATCATTGCATTTTCTTCCATCGGAAAAAATGAATAATATTGATAATTATTGCCGGGTTGATAAGTCCCTTGATCCATCAAATATACAAGGTTTTCCCCATCATATAATTTGAGAGAAATTCCGCGAGAATGTGCATACAGAAGTAAATTCAGGTTTGCCATAGTATGATCGATTCTCCCGCCAAACGGAGCAACTAACCAAATGGTCTTATATCCTTCTGAAATTCCAAAATCCAGCACAATTTCGCTATCCGTTTGATCTTTTTCCTTTGGGAAGACGATAACATTCGAAAAATCCGGCTGCTCCGCAGAATCAAAATCACCTAAGATATGCTTCAATGGAATGTTCATATCCAAAGCTAATTTATATCCGGCATCCGCAGCATAAAAATCAAAAGAATGATTGCGCATTAAATTCATTAAATTTTCACGATTGCGCAGTTCGCCGGCTAAAAAAACCATTAATTGTTTTTCTTTTTGCTCCAAGGTGTTTCCGACTCCTTTAAATATTGATACATCTGACGGTAACTATCGTAGCGGCCGATGGAAATCACTCCGCTTTCCACCGCATTGCGAACACCACACTCTTTTTCATTGATATGGGCACAATTTAAATAACTGCAATCTGATATAAACGGAGAGAACTCAGGAAAATACGTTTCAAGTTCCGAGGCTTTAATGGAATATCCATCTAATTCCAATGCGCCAAAGCCCGGCGTGTCAGCCAAATAGCCATCCCCCCTAGAGAACAGCTCAATATGCCTCGTCGTATGTCTTCCGCGCCCGAGTTTATCGGATATTTCACCGGTTTTAAGATGAAGATCGGGAAATAGTTTATTAATAATGCTACTCTTTCCAACACCTGTATTCCCTGCGAAGATGACCGTCTTGCCTGCCAATGCAGCATGAAGATCTTCCATCCCCGTTCCGGTCTCGGCAGACACACAGAAAACGGCATAGCCAATGGATTTATACAAATCGGCTAATACTTGGACATCGTCTTCATCGTCAAGATCAGCTTTGTTAAAGACCAAGATCGGCTCTACCCCTACACTTTTGGAAATCACCAACATCTTATCAATTGTGTATTGATAGGGTGTTGGTTTGGAATATGAAGATACATAACACAAAGCATCCACATTGGAAACATTGGGGCGAATTAAATAATTATTTCGCGGTAGGATTTTTTCGATACGTCCGGTACCGTCTGAAAAAACAGAAATTTCGACAAAATCTCCGGGGACCGGTGAAATTCCAAGTTTGCGAAAACCACCTTTGGCTGTACATTCTATTTTTCCTTCCGAAGTCACAACGGTATAAATTCCGGAAAGAAGTTTGATAATTTTACCCTTCATGCTTGCGGTGTTTCGGAAGTGGAATTATCGGTATTTGTCGGTGTATCTTGTTCGCCTTCATCGGGTTTCGAAGCATCGTCGGGATCCTTCGGCGTTTCGTCCGGATTGGTATCCGTCGGTGTATCGGGCTCATCGGTTTCGCCGTCATCTTCAGAGTCCCCTTGTTCAGGCTTTTCTTCGGGTTTGGGTCCCAAGCTAATAACAATGTCGATGGTTGTACCGACCTCAACGTCGACATCCTTCAAGACACTTTGAGAAATGACCAGACCTTCTTTTACTGTGTCGTGGTACTCGCTCTTAACGGTTCCTATTTCCAATTTGTTGTTTTTGAGCGTTGTCTTTGCCGCGCTCTCTGTCATATTGCTAAGATCAGGCATAACAATGGTTTCAACCTCATCCGGTTCTTCTTCAATGGGCTTTTTCTCCGGTCCTCTGCTGATTGTGATGGTCACAACGGTATCTTCATCGATTTCCTGACCGGCTCTGGGTGAAGTGGAAATTACAGTCCCTTCTTTGACAGTGTCGCTAAAATCGGTTTCTGTTTTATACCGAATCTTTTGACGTTTCAGTTCGGCAATAGCATCTTCTTTGGTCCAACCTACAACGCCGGGAACATAATTTGTATCTTTAATCTCATCATCCTTGTCATCTTCTTTGTTAGATTCGCCTTTGCTGACAACAACGGTGATTTTTCCACCTTTTTTAATTTGGCTGTCTGCCGCGGGAGATTGAGAAATAATTTCGCCCTTGGGCTTGGCACTTGCTTCTTCAGAACCAACCTCAATTTCAAAAGAATAACTCTCTGTCGCTGAATCAACTGTCATACCTACAACATTAGGGCATTTGACGGTCTTAGAACCAAACAATTCTTTTTGGAAAACAACTCCGAGCGCAAAAAGGATCAACAGCAGGAACGCTGTTGCCATCCCCGCAATGATCGGGAACCACTTATTCATAAATGCAGATTTGGGCTGTTCTTCATCTTCCGAATCAAAATCGTTTTCCAATTCCGCTCCTTCAGACTCTTCGCTCAACAAATCCGAAGCAAAAAGGGTAGGCGAATTATCTTCTGAATAGGAAGGTTCTTCTGCAAAATAATCAAATGTAACATCCGGATCCGCTTCATAAATTGAGACATCCGCCAAAAATGCAGCGGCAGATTGATAACGAATCGCAGGATCCTTCATAATGGCTTTAAGGATGATATCCTCAAGGCCTTGTTTGATATTTTCATTTAATTCCGTAGGAAGATCAGGTTGAGATTGAACTTGCATCAAAGCAACAGCAACCGCGGTATCTGCATCAAACGGCAGTTTCCCTGTCAGCATCTCATATAAAATTATACCCATAGAATAGATATCGCTACGCTCATCGGTACGATCACCGCTAGCTTGTTCGGGACTAATATAATGGACCGAACCGATGGTCATATCACTGATGGTTTGCGTATCAAACTTTGTAAGTCTGGCAATACCGAAGTCTGTAATTTTAATAGTACCGTCTTTAAGCAATAAAATATTATGGGGCTTAATATCGCGGTGAACAATTCCGCGTTCATGCGCATGTGCAAGTCCTTTGAGAATTTGCTTGACAAAATGAAGCGCCTCAACATCCGACAAAACACCTTTTTTCTCCATATACTCTTTCAAGGTGATTCCATCGATATATTCCATAACAATATAGAGCGCATCGCCTTCCAAGGATACATCATATACATCAACAATATTGTTATGAGAAAGCATGGTAATGGCCTTAGATTCATTTGTAAAACGACGACGAAATTGAGCATCAGACATAAATTCGTCTTTGAGAATTTTGACCGAAACCACACGATTGCAAACTTTATCGAAAGCCTTAAAAACATATGCCATTCCGCCCACGCCGATGACCTCGGTGATCATATAGCGATCATTCAAAACTTTTCCAATGTATTTTTCCATTCCTATATCCTCCTTAAACCTGAATGGCAGTAACCGTAATATTATCGGTGCCGCCCCTACTATTAGCAAGATTAATCAATCGGGTTGCCAGACCTTCAAATTCTCCGCCCGATGCCTCAAATTGAATTTCATTTTCATCGACATAATTACTCAACCCATCAGAACACAACAAAATGATGTCGCCCGATGAAACAGGAACCTCGAAATAATCGTAATCAATTTCATTACTAATTCCGATCGCTCGTGTAATCACGTTTTTATTAGGATGTATTTTGGCTTGTCGTTCTGTTATGTGACCACTATCTACAAGTTCTTGAACAGCAGAATGGTCCTTGGTAATTTGAGTTATGGATCCATTTGTAATATGATAAGCTCTGCTATCGCCGACATTTCCAACATAGGCTTTTTCTTCTTTTACCAAAGCAAGCACCAATGTTGTCCCCATTCCGGAAAGCTCATCTCTTTTTTGAGACTCATCATAGACAATTTGATTACATTGCTTAACCGCATGATCAAATGCTATATTGATTTTTTCGTTCGGTTTAAGGTGAACAAGCGTATTTTTTAGGGACGACACTGCCAATCTGCTGGCTTCTTGCCCGCCATGAACGCCGCCCATTCCATCACACACAACAGCAATGGTCACTTGTTTATCAAGTTGCTCTAACCAAAAAGCATCTTGATTTTCGCTGCGCACCATTCCGACATCGCTTTTTCCTACGACTCTCAATTCGCATTACCTCCTTTTTGAGCCTGATGACGAAGCTGACCGCAAGAAGCAGAAATATCACTTCCTAAGGTCCTTCGTATCGTAGCGTTCATTCCCGATTTTGTTAATCGGGCTTGAAACGCATATAAATTATTTTTAGACGGAGGATAATACACTCCGTTTTCTATCGGATTGACCGGAATTAAATTGATATGACATAGCAATCCACGAAGGAGTTTTGATAAGTTTTCCGCATCAACAGGGCGGTCATTGACCCCTTGGATCACAGCATATTCAAAGGAAATCCTTCGACCGGTTTTTTCTTGATACTCTTTGCAAACCTCGATCAACTGTTTAATATTGTACTTACGATTGATCGGCATTACCGAAGAGCGCCGATCATCCGAAGTGGCATGAAGAGAAATCGATAATGTTATCGGCAGTTGAAATTCAGCCAATTTTTGAATTTGAGGCACAAGACCACAAGTAGATAGCGAAATATGTCGATATCCGATATTGATACCGATCGGTTCATTTACATTTTTCAAAAACCGAAGAACCTCATCAAAATTGTCCAAAGGTTCCCCGATGCCCATCATCACAATATTTGAAATCCTTAGATTTAAATCTTCCTGAACACGAATGATTTGGTCTAAAATTTCGCCCGCCGATAAAGATCGAATCAACCCATTTTTTGTCGATTGGCAGAAGGAACAACCCATCCTGCAACCGACCTGGGATGAAATACATACCGAATAGCCGTGTTGATATTTCATAGCAACCGTCTCGATAACATTTCCATCTTCCAACAAAAACAGATATTTTACCGTATCATCCAACTGCGACTTGAATTTTTTAAAAACGCTCAACGTAGTTATAAACGAATCATCTTCAAGTTTTGTTTGGAGATATTTTGGCAAATCGGTCATTTCACTAAAAGTTCGAACCCCTTTATGTAACCATTGAAAGATTTGCTTTGCTCGGAATTTCGGCTCCCCTAAGCTTGATATATAGGCGGAAAGTTCCTCCATTGTCATTGACTTTAAATCTTGTTTCAATTTAATCCTTTCGCAATGCCGCTATAAAGAAACCATCCGTGCTTCCATCGGGCAGGTAGGTTTCCATCCCATTTTTAAAAACGGTTTTATCCAAGTGAAAATCAGGATGTTCTTTTAAGAAGCGGTTAACCTGCTCTTCGTTTTCTCTACAATCTAAGGTGCAAGTCGAATATACTAAAAGACAGCCTTTTTTTAAATATTGCGATCCGTTCTCTAAAATTTTATATTGAGTTTCTCTTAACGAGACACTGTCGTAATCCTTGTATTTAATATCCGGCTTTTTGCCCATAATCCCCAACCCACTGCAAGGGACATCACATAAGACAAAATCTGCCGAATCGATCAGCTTCGGATTTAATATGGATGAATCGCCGTTCACAAACGAGACGTTATTATGGCCCAACCGCGTTGCCGTTTTTTTCATCAAATCCACTTTATGGGGATGGATATCAAAGGAAAAAATTTTCGCATCGGTATTCGCCGCCATAACAAACGTTTTCCCGCCGGGTGCAGCACATAAATCCAAAATCACCTTCGCATCAATCGGAGCCAAAGCGGCAGCCCGAGCTGAATTTACACCAATAACGTGAAACCTACCACTTTTATACGCAGCAGAAGCTTCCACCGAAAATCCCTTGCTCGCTTTAAATAAATGCGGGATTTCAGAAGTTTCCAATTCTACACCCTCATTGCGCATAGCGGAAATGAAATCTTTTTCCGTTCCCTTGCAATGATTATGAAACAAATAAATCGAATGATCCTGCGTTTCAATCCCTTCAATAATTTTCAGAAAGGTTTCTTTTCCATACTGTTCTAATAATAAATCGACAATCTGCGGGGCAATGGAAAAACGCACCGAATAGTCGGTTTTCTTCAAAAGCAATAAATCGTCCTTTTCTCTTGCACATCGGCGCAGTACCGCATTAACAAATCCAGAACTATGCGAAAAACCATTCGTTTTAATAATTTCCACCATTGTATTGCATGCGGCAGATTCAGGAATGTTCAAATAAAACATCTGATAGATTCCCATCCGCAAAGCGTTTAGAATGGCCGGCGAAATTTTATTAAGCGGTCGAGCAGAACATTGGGAAATAAAATGATCCAAGGTGATCTTCTTTTCAACCACGCCGTAAACAATCGCAGAAATAAAACGTTTATCGCGTTCGTCGCCGACTGTTCTCAGTGCATTTTTCAAAGCAAGATTCGGATACTCGGCATGTTCGTCCCAATCGCGTATTAAATTGTATGCAATGGTACGAATTTTCATTATCTGCGATTCCTTGTGCGGCTCAGCATAATCAGCAGTTGCCATAATGCCGTCACTGCGGATGCGACATAGGTCAAAGCGGCCGCTGTAAGCACACTTTTTACACCTTTTATGCTTTGGGTTTCAAAACCGGCAGTTCTGATTTGTTCCAGCGCACGCTTGGATGCATTGAATTCAACCGGTAATGTGATAAGCTGAAACAAAAATAATATTGCATAACAGATTGTGGCAACATTAAAAATTAAAGTGCTGAAGGATGAACTGTAAATCAAAAAACTTCCGATCATCAAAAAGTATAAGATTTTCGAGCTGAAATTCGTTATTCCCACCGTAGCAGAACGTAATCGAAGCGGAAAATAACCAATATGGTGCTGAATGGCGTGTCCACATTCGTGCGCCGCCACACCAATCGAAGCAATGCTTGTTCCATTAAAAACATTTGATGATAAATTAACTGTTCTTCGAGCGGGATCATAATGATCGGTCAGTTGACCATTTACACAGTTGATTTCAACATCATATATGCCGGCACCTTCAAGAATCAACTTTGCAATCGATGCACCGCTCATATTTCTGTTGTTTGCAATTTTTGAATATTTGTTGTATGCCGAGTTCATTCGAATTTGGACAATAATTCCAAGCAGAATGACAGGCAACATCGCAAATATTCCATAATAACCGTAAAAAAGCATTAGATAACTCCTTATCTTAAATATTCCCCTACGGCAAGTTTTGCGCCACAGGCATAAGAATATGCATCGGTCTTATTTTTACCTTGCTTTTGAATGGATTTGATCCAAATGGAGTTTCCGTCCCCGCAAGCAAGTTCAATTCCGCGAGAAGAAATGGAGCAAATTTTACCCGCAGCAAAACTGCATCTGCCTCCCATTTCGGCCAAATGAATCTTCAAACGATAATCATCTATTTCAACAAATGCTCCGGGAGAAGGATTCATTCCCATAATCAAGGAACATACCGATTTTGCATCCTTTTCAAAATCAAGTTTTCCTTCACTTTTTTCAATCATCGGAGCATAGGTAGCATCCGCTTCGTTTTGCGGTGTAAAAACGACCTCACCCGAAAGCAATAATTGAATTGCCTCCATAAGCGCATCCGCTCCGAGAACGGCAAGTTTATCAAAAACCGTACCCGAAGTATCATTCGCTTCGATTGGAATGGCACGTTTTAAAATCATATCTCCGGTATCCATTCCTTTTGCCATCTTCATGATGGTGACACCGGTTTCTAAATCACCATTCATAACCGCTCGTTGAATGGGGGCAGCACCACGATACTTGGGTAATAATGAGCCGTGGATATTGATACAACCATACTTGGGATAGTTCAAAATATATTCCGGCAAAATGCGTCCGTATGCCGCAACAACAATCAGATCGGGTTTCGTCTGATCCAAAACTTCTTGAAAGGAACCATCTTTAAGAATGGTGGGTTGCCAGCAAGGCAGTTGATTTTCCAAAGCAAATTCCTTGACCGGAGGTGCAGCAAGCTTACCGCCTCTCCCCTTCGGTCGATCCGGTTGCGTGACAACACCCACTAATTGCGTTTCACGAAGAAGTAAATTACAAGTGGGAATAGCAAAATCCGGCGTTCCCATAAAAAGAACACGTAAATTATTCATGATCAAAAACCTCTTCGCCAATCATCGGGATGGTGATTCCGTCAAGATGATCATATTCATGCAGCAAGCAACGCGCCACAAAATCATCCGCCACAAAATCAAAAAACTCACCTTTAACATTTTGAGCACGCATTTTAACCTTATTTGCACGCACTATTTTGAAACTTCTTCCCGGATAGGACAAACACCCTTCAAGATATCGATCGTTTTTTCCGGTTGCGGAAATGATCTCGGGGTTGATAAATTCTTTATACTCCGATCCATCGCCATGAATATCCGCAATAAATATCCTTCTCAATATGCCGACCTGAGGTGCAGCCAGCCCTGCGCCGACTTCCTTGCGCAATGTTTCACGCATATCCTCGACCAAAATCGCTAATTTATCATCAAATTGCGTGACCGGGCGAGATTTCTTCCCCAAAAATTCTGTATCATTTTTAACCAAATTTCTCAGTGCCATAAAATACCTCAAAAAACTTGCAATGGATTCATATTGTATGAGACCGATACATTCTCATCCAAATCCAATGCTCTGCATTCTTTAATCAGTTGACGAATTTTTTTAGAATTTCTGCATTTGACAAACATTTGCATGCGGTATTTCCCGCGAATCATTTGAATACGCGGTGCCACAGGCGAAAGTAAACGCAGCGGAATATCCGAATATTCATTTAAACTTGCTTTTTGCAGATATCTATAAATTTTATTGATACCGCCGGTTACGGTACCAGCCGAATATCCTTCGGCGGTGATTAATAAAACATCGCAATACGGCGGATAACCAACCAGTTTTCTAAATGCCAATTCCTGCGAATAAAATTCTAAATAATTTTGTTCTTTGGATAAAGCGATCACCCGATGATCAGGGCAATAGGTTTGAATTACCGCTCTTCCCGGCTTTTCGCTTCGCCCTGACCTTCCGCAAACCTGAGTCAGCAAATGAAAAGTGCGCTCATTTGCGCGAAAATCATCCGAGTAGAGCGACATATCCGCTTGCAACACTCCGACCAAGGTCACCAAAGGAAAGTCCAACCCCTTTGCCACCATTTGAGTACCAAGCATAATATCATATTTGCCTTCGCGAAACTCCGAGAGTTTTTCACCGTATGACAAATAGGAATCGACTGTATCCATATCCATACGCAGGATACGAATATCGGGGAACAATGTTTTTAATTCTTCTTCAACATATTGCGTCCCCATCCCCAGCATCTTCAACTTGTCACTTTTACATTCCGGGCATTGCTCAAAACGCTTAATGTTATAGCCGCAATAATGACACATCAAGCGTTGGTTTTGCTTATGATAAGTCAGTGCAACACCGCAAGACGGACATTTAGAAACATTCCCGCAGGAAGAACAGCCGACAACGGAATGCATCCCGCGTCGATTTAAAAATAAAATCACCTGTTCCTTTTTGGAAAAGGTTGATGTCATCGCTTCAATCAACGAATCGCTGAATATCTTCGAAGCTTCCGAGCATCCAAGCTCTTTCATATCGATTAAATCCACTGTCGGCAGTGGGACATCGTTATATCGTTTTGAAAGTGTGTGTAATTGATACCTACCGGATTCAGCGGCATAAAAACTCTCAATCGATGGGGTCGCCGATGCCAATAAGACAGGGATCTTTTCGTAATGAGAAATAAACCGTGCAATATCGCGAGCATGAAACCGCGGGCTGGTCTCAGACTTATAGGTGGATTCATGCTCTTCATCTAAAATGATTAAGCCGATGTTTTTCAAAGGCGCAAAAACCGCGCTCCTTGTTCCAACAACGATCTTGGCTTTTCCGCTATGGATTTTTTTCCATTCATCTGCCTTTTCTCCAATCGATAGACCGCTATGCAATACCGAAACACAATCGCCGTATCGACGATAAAAGCGGTCCAGCATTTGAGGGGTCAACGCGATTTCCGGCACCATCATCAAAATAGATTTTCCTTGAGAAACCAATGAATCCATCAAACGCATAAACACATGCGTTTTTCCGCTGCCGGTTACTCCAAACAGCAGATGGGTAGACTCTGTATCAAAAGCATTGGAAATTCCATCGTAGGCTTTTTTCTGCTCCGTTTGCAAATCAATTTCATCAATATTTGTTTCTCTTGAAATCGTCTTATACGGAACCCTCTGCTTTGTTTCGCTATATACTTCTATCAAGCCTTTTTGCGATAGAGTTTTCACCGTCGACACACCGCAACCGGAATAGTACAACGCCTCTTTTGCGGTAAGATCGCTTTCATCCAAAAACAGTGAGAGCAGATCTCGTTGTTTCTCGTAGCGCGTGCTCAGTTCAGAAAGATATAATTCAATCTCTTCCACCGATCTGCCGCGTCGAATTCTTTTTTCTTTGAGGTCGCCAATGTTGCGAATAGATTTAATTTCTTCAATCAATACACCATCGCGATATGCGGGCAAACATAATTTTTTCAGTTGTTGCGGCAAATCGCTTCTGCGAATGGGCTTATTGATCTCTTTGAAAAAAGAAACCAACTGCTGATATTCGTCGGGGATATTCACACAATTTGGATTTAATGAAAAGATCTCATTGATTTTATAATCCAAACCATGAGGGATCATACACCGAATTGCTTGATAGCGCGTAACAAAGTATTGGTCCGCCATCCACTCCGAAAGTTTCAAATGAGTTGAATCAAGCATCGGTGTTTCGTCAAGCAAGCGTATCACTTCTTTTAAATCGCCGCATTCCTGCGACTCAAAGACAGAAAACACCATCGCTTTTTTTAAAACATTTCCCTTGCCAAAAGGGACCAAAACGCGCATACCGGGTGAAACCTTTGCAGCAAAAGAACTCGGCAGAAGATAATCATAATCTCTGTCGATCTTTTGAACAATCTGATCTATTGCCACCCGACATACTAACGGCATATTATTCCTCGATCGCTTTTTCTTTGATAACGACTTTGCCGTTTGCAATATCGTTGATGGCCAATTTTACCGGCTTATCAGTTAATTCAATTTCATTTGCTTGTGCCTGTTCGGAAATCTGACGTGCTCTTTTTGCTGTCAAAATAACCAAAGCATAGCGGCTTTCAGCCGCCTTTTCCAATTCACCTACTGCGGGATACAACATTTTTACATTTCTCCTTTAATAATTTAAAATTTTTTCAATTTCATCGGCGGCTCTCTCAACGGTATCATTGACAACCGTATATTCATAGTCGCCGGAATTAGCAATTTCTTTTTTGGCCTGCTCGATACGGGCAAGAACTACCTCTTCAACTTCGGTTCCTCGCCCACGCAAGCGTTTTTCTAAAACTTCAAGATTTGGCGGCAAGATGAAAATCATCGTTGCATCGGAACACTTCTTTTTGACCTGACGCGCTCCGCAAGGCTCGATTTCCAAAACAACATCATTGCCTGCCAGACATTGCTGTTCCACATAGTCTGCCGGGGTTCCGTAATAGTTATCGCAGTATACTGCGTGCTCCAGCATCTCATTGCGTTCCAATTTCTCTTCAAACTCTTTATGAGATATAAAGAAGTAATGAACACCATTTTCTTCGCCGGGGCGAGGTTTGCGCGTGGTAGCGGATACCGAAACCTTTATTTGGGGATGGCGACGCAACAATTCAGCCAAAACCGTTCCTTTGCCCGCTCCGCTGGGACCTGAAATTATAATCAGCTTCCCTTTACTCATCACCTTCATCCCCTTCCTCGTCATAGCTGTCATTCAAACGATTGGCAACCGTTTCCGGTTGCAGTGGTGATAAAATAACGTGCTCACTATCTGTAATTATCACCGCGCGTGTACGTCGCCCATACGTAGCATCGACCAGCACGCTTCGATCTTTCGCCTCGGTGACGACACGTTTGATGGGAGCACTGTCGGGGCTGACAATTGCTATAATGCGCGATGAATTGATCATATTACCGAACCCGATATTGATTAATTTCATAGAAAACTCCTTGGTTATTCAACATTCTGGATTTGTTCTCGTATCTTCTCAATACACGATTTGACATCGACAACGATTCTGGTTATATCAATACTATTGCATTTTGAACCAATTGTATTGATTTCGCGGTTCATCTCCTGCACCAAGAAATCGAGCTTTTTGCCAATCGGACCGCCTTGATTCAGCAGCGACCTAAATTGATCCAAATGACTTCTCAGCCGAACGGTTTCTTCGTCGACAGCGACCTTATCGGCAAAAATCGCAACCTCTGTCAAGACTCTCGCCTCATCAACATCGCGATCGGCAAGGGTTTCTTTGATCTTATCTTCAAGTCTCCTTTTATATGCTTGAATAGATTCGGGCGCCAATGCTTCTACCTTTGCGACCGATGCTTCAATAAAAGATAGATTTTCCATCAAATCATTCTTTAATTTTTGACCTTCGGTCTCCTTCATGGCCACAAAGGATTCCAATGCCATATCCAATGCTTTCAAAACACATTCTTGAATTTCTTCATCGGATATCTCGGGCTGGGAAATTGCGAGAACATCGGGTAAGGTAAGAATACGCGCAGCAGCGAGATCGTTGCGAACGCCATAGGTTTCTTCCAATTCTTTGGCAGCATCCAAATAGACACGAACCAAATTTTGATCAACATTCGCGACTAAATCTACCGATGCATTGCTTTTTTCGGTATGAAAATAAACATCAATCTTTCCGCGAGAAACCGCAGATGCGACCCGTTTTTTAATCGGTTCTTCCAAGAAAGCATAATCCTTATAAATGCGCGCAGAAAAATCAAAATAACGATGATTGACCGATTTAATATCGATGGTGAAATCCAATCCACCAAAGGAGCCTACCCCTCTGCCGAAACCGGTCATACTTTTTACTGACATATATAATACCTCACTATTATTTTATTATATAATAATAGCACAAATATTGAATTTGTCAATAGAATTAAGAAAAGAGCGTTGCTGATGCAACGCTCTTTGACCCTAAACTCTTCTTTTTCCGCTTTTGCCGGTAGGAACAACTCCCGATCTTGCAAAGGTGACGAATTTGATAGAATATAAATCGCAGACAATATAATTTCCCGTTCGCGGCTCAAACAATACAATAAAGCTGACGCCGACATCATATAAAATCCCTTCTTTTTGAACCAAATTTTCCGTCCCAATCAAAAAATCTATAACACAATACTGCCCTTCATTGTTTCGAAGAACTTGCTGCCATGATCCCGGATAGGTTGGTACTTGCTCATTTTCCTGACTCATATCACCCGGTATACGATTAAAATTTGGATTGCCATTCAATTCAGCCATAAGATCCCCCTAATTTAAGTAAATTCATAAAGGTCTGTCGGATTATAAAAACAATGTGCCTGATATCTACCAATGTAATATCCCACATCGGAAGGGAACGTTTGCCTGCAATTTTGCGAAAAGGGATTATAAAACCATAACGCCTCCCCCAAACCGGGCAAACGATTTCCCGCTATTGCCCAATCGGCAATGGCAAAATGCTCCCCGGTCGGATTCATATTGTAAATGTTTTGTGGATTATAACGCCCATTCTCTGTCTCGCTTGCACAGGCAAATTGCCCCGGTTGAAGAATGATTTTTCGAATATCACCCTGCCCAACGCGCGCATATTCCCCCACCGGAACCCTCACGCGATTCATAATTACACTGGCAACCGCTTTCATGCCAATATCTCCTTCGCCACCGGCCTCGCATTGGATTAAACGCGCAAGTAATTCTCGATCCGAATATGCCATCAGCCAAACCTCCTTTATGAATTTTATATTCGAAAACCTTTAAAAATAGACCAAAAAAGGCGGCATCCTTATTTTGGATGCCGCCTTTTAGTGTAAAGGTTTTTTACATTACAGTATTTTCTTCAAATAAACTCCTGTATAACTCTCTTTGACCGACGAAATATATTCCGGCGTACCGGCAGCAATCACCGTTCCGCCACGATCCCCGCCTTCCGGTCCAAGATCAATAATATAATCTGCGGTTTTAATCATATCAAGATTATGCTCAATAACCACCACAGTATTACCCGCGTCCACCAAGCGTTGTAAAACCGATATTAACATCTGTACATCCGCCGTGTGGAGACCGGTGGTAGGTTCGTCTAAAATATAAATCGTTTGACCTGTTGAGCGTTTGGCGAGCTCTGTCGCCAACTTCACCCGTTGCGCTTCACCACCCGACAATGTTGTCGAAGGCTGACCGATTTTGATATAGGACAAGCCGACATCATACAGTGTTTGTAGTTTTCGCCTGATTTTTGGATGATTTTCGAAGAAGTTCAGCCCTTCTTCCACCGTCATATCCAAGACATCGGAAATTGATCGATCTTTGTATTTTACCTCCAAGGTTTCGCGATTATATCTCTTTCCTTTGCATACCTCACATGGGATATATACATCGGGCAGAAAATGCATTTCGATCTTAATAATTCCGTCTCCTTGGCAGGCCTCGCAACGCCCACCGCGTACGTTAAATGAAAATCGCCCCGGTCCATATCCCCTTGCTTTTGCTCCGTTTGTTGATGCAAACAGATCTCTGATGTCTGTAAACAGCGACGTATATGTGGCCGGATTGGAACGTGGTGTGCGCCCGATCGGAGATTGATCAATATCAATCACTTTATCCAGATGCATTATACCATCGATTTTTTGAACTTTTCCGGGGATGGTTTTGGCGCCATTCAATTCATGCGCCAAAGATTTATAAATCACCGAATTTACCAGTGAAGACTTACCGGAGCCGGAAACACCGGTAACACAGGTAAATGTTCCGAGCGGAATACGAACATCAATATTTTTTAAATTATTTTCAGCCGCACCATAAACCTCAAGAAACTTACCGTTGCCTTCCCGCCGTTTTTCGGGAACAAGAATTTTCTGTTTACCGCTCAGATATTGGCCGGTGATGGATTCTTCGCATTTGAGAAGTTCTTCCGGTGTGCCATTAAAGATCACCTCTCCTCCGTGAATCCCCGCCCCCGGGCCGATATCAACGATATGATCGGCCGCGCGCATGGTATCTTCATCATGCTCAACAACGATCAAGGTGTTTCCTAAATCTCTTAGTCGTTTCAGCGTCGCAATCAATTTATCGTTATCCCGTTGATGCAACCCGATCGATGGTTCATCAAGGATATAAAGAACACCCATCAACGAAGAGCCGATCTGCGTTGCCAAGCGGATTCGCTGGCTTTCACCGCCCGATAAAGTGCCTGCACTTCTGGATAACGTCAGATATTCCAAACCAACACTGTTCAAAAAAGAAAGACGCTCAATTATTTCTTTCAATACACGTTGAGCAATCAACTTTTCTTTTTCAGTAAGTTCAATTTTCTCAAAAAACTTTATGGCAGAGCTTACCGAAAGATCGGTAATTTCAGAAATGTTTTTGCCACCAACAGTTACACACAAAATTTCCTTTTTTAGTCTCTTTCCGCGGCAAGTGGGACAAGAACAATCACTCATCACCAGTTCAATTTCCCGACGAATAAAATCGCTGTTTGTTTCCTTAAATCTCCGTTCCAAATTCGGAATAACGCCTTCATAGGAACTATTATAGGCAACAGAACCAAAGGAAGAACTACGCTTCATATTCAGTTTTTCGCCGTCATTACCGTAAAGAATAATATTTTGCTGTTCTTTTGTCAGATTTTCAAAGGGAGTATCCAATGAAAAATCATATTTTTCCGCCAAAGCGCGAAAGTACATTTTTGCGATATTATCCGTTGTGGAAAGATACCAACCGCTCGCCCGAATTGCGCCTTCTTTCAGCGAAAGATGCGGTTTGGGAACAACTAAATCGGGATCAACTTTCATTAAAAAGCCCAACCCATCACATTCGGGGCAAGCGCCGAACGGACTGTTGAAGGAAAACATTCTGGGAGAGAGTTCTTCCATTGAAAATCCGTGTTCGGGGCAGGTAAAATCTTGAGAAAACAAGATTTCTTTTTCCCCTTCCGGTGCAATAATGACCAAACCGTGGGCTTGGTGCAATGCGGTTTCAATGGAATCGGTCAATCTTTGCCGAATACCATCCTTCATAATCAAGCGGTCAACAACAAGTTCTATTGAATGCTTGTTATTTTTCTCTAATTTGATTTCCTCGGAAAGGTCATAAAGATTACCGTCCACCCGAACACGAACAAAACCACTCTTTTTGGCATCTTCAAGCAGTTTTTGATGCTCTCCTTTTCGCGCACGAACCACCGGCGCAAGAACCGTCAATTTAGTTCTCTCGGGAAATTCACATACGGTATCAACAATCTGGTCAATGGTTTGCTGCGTGATCTCTCTGCCGCATATCGGGCAATGCGGAATACCGATTCGTGCATAAAGAAGCCGAAGATAGTCGTAAATTTCTGTAACGGTTCCGACCGTAGAACGCGGATTTTTAGAGGTCGTTTTTTGATCAATGGAAATGGCCGGCGAAAGTCCGGAAATATTATCCACATCCGGTTTATTCATCTGCCCCAAAAACATTCGTGCATATGAGGAAAGGCTTTCAACATAGCGGCGACGCCCTTCGGCATAAATCGTGTCAAATGCCAAAGACGTCTTTCCGGACCCGGAAAGACCGGTGAAAACGATCAGTTTATCCCGCGGGATCTTAAGGTCAATATTCTTCAAATTGTTTTCTTTAGCACCTTTTATGGTGATAAATTCTTTAGTCATCCTTTTCTCCTTTGAGTGTTGCGATCTTATCACGCAGCATCGCAGCATACTCGAATTCCAACATTCTTGCTGCTTCCTTCATCTGCTTTTCCAAATCCTGAATCATTGCTTGTTTTTCGTTTTGAGAAAGTTTGAATTTCCTGCGTTCCGGTGTAGTGGGAACTGCACCGATATCCAAGACTTCGCGAACATCTTTTTGAATCGTCTTCGGAACAATTCCACGCTCTTCGTTATACCGACATTGAATTTCTCTGCGGCGGTTGGTTTCAACGATGGCTCTTTCCATCGACGGTGTTACTTGATCGGCATATAAAATTACTCGTCCTTCGGCATTGCGCGCGGCACGCCCGATGGTTTGAATTAACGCCGATTCACTACGAAGAAAGCCTTCTTTATCCGCATCAAGGATTGCAACCAAGGAAACTTCGGGAATATCTAACCCTTCGCGCAGCAGATTGATACCCACAAGAACGTCAAAAACACCCAAACGCAGTTCGCGAACAATCTCCATACGCTCAACCGTCTTGACATCGTGGTGCAAGTATTTTACCTTTACACCTTCGCCATCCAAATACTCAGTCAAATCCTCTGCCATTCGCTTGGTTAGGGTGGTTATTAATGTTCTGCAACCTTTTTTTACACCGTTTCGAATTTCAATGAGCAAGTCATCTAATTGCCCTTCGGTCGGTCGAACCGATATTTCGGGATCTAATAGTCCCGTCGGACGAATAATCTGTTCCGCCACTTGCTCTGCTCGGTCTAATTCGTATACTGCGGGTGTCGCACTAACATAAATAATTTTATCCAATCGATCGGTAAATTCATTAAAATTTAATGGGCGGTTATCAAATGCCGACGGCAGGCGAAAACCATAGTCCACCAACATCTCTTTACGAGAGCGATCTCCCCCATACATTCCGCGCACCTGCGGCAAAGTGACATGAGACTCATCGACAATTAAAAGAAAATCATCGCCGAAGAAATCCAGTAATGTTGCCGGCGGGCTTCCAGGTTGGCGACCGCTTAAAATACGAGAATAGTTTTCAATGCCATTGCAAAAACCAATTTCCCGCAGCATTTCCAGATCATATCGTGTCCTTTGCTCAATCCGTTGTGCTTCAATGAACTTTCCTTCGTCGTTGAAATATTTGATCCGTTCTTCCAGCTCGCGCTCGATCTCTTTGAGCGCTTTTTCACGCTTTTCTTCGCCAATGACATAATGGGATGCGGGATAAATCGCAACATGGGTCAAAACCTTTTTTAATTCTCCCGTCAGATGGTCGATTTCGGAAATTTGCTCAATCTCATCGCCAAAAAAGTCCAATCGAATTACTGTATCCGTATATGCCGGCGGAAAAATCTCCAAAACATCTCCTCGAACGCGAAATTTATTTCTCGAAAAATCAAAATCGTTGCGCTCATACTGCACCTTCACAAGATGCTCAATAACCTCATCACGATCTTTGATCATTCCGGGGCGTAATGATAAAACTAAATTCTGATATTCTTCCGGATCGCCCAATCCATAAATGCAGGATACCGACGAAACAACAATAGTATCTTTCCGCTCTAATAATGAGAAAGTTGCGCTATGGCGCAGTTTATCAATCTCATCGTTGATAGAGCTATCTTTCTCAATATAAGTGTCCGACGACGGAATATACGCTTCGGGCTGAAAATAATCGTAGTAGGAAACAAAATATTCCACCGCATTATTGGGAAAGAATTCTTTCAACTCCGAGCAAAGCTGTGCCGCAAGGGTTTTGTTGTGAGCGAGAACGAGTGTCGGCTTATTTATATTCGCAATTACATTCGCCATTGTAAAGGTTTTACCCGAACCGGTAACACCCAATAAGACCTGCTCTTTCTTCCCCTCCAAAATCCCCTTGCTTAAAAGGTCGATCGCTTGGGGTTGGTCCCCGGTGGGTTGGAATTTAGAAACTAGTTGAAAATGCGCCATCGAAGACCACGCTCCTTTCAAAGTTGATAAATGTATTATACCATATTTTCTTAAAAAAGATAGATTGAAATAAAAAATACTTGACA
>CALGEL010000042.1 GCA_937881855.1 uncultured Clostridia bacterium
TTTTTTTGCGAAGTTTAGCGCAAAAAGGGCGATTTTTAAGCGGATTATCACTATGGAACACCGCCCTTAGTGGGATTTTTTTATTCTAAAACGGGTTCTTCTTCGATTGGCTCTTCCACCGTCGGTTCCCCTTCTTGGAAAGGCTCATTTGAAGGATACCAGCCGGTGAGATCCACTCCGTTTTCTTCCGTATATTGCTCAAAGGAAATATCTTCAAAGACAAAGGCATTCATCTGCTTTGCGGCATACTCCAAATTATAATAACAGCAAGAGCCCAAGCCGGGAACATTCATTCCGTATTCGATCATAATCTCTTGGGAAGGCATCAGCGCTTCTTTTAATTGCAGACCTTCGTTGCTTAAAATACCCGCCAGCTCGAAGATGTCGCTATGGTCCAGCGAAGTTTCCATATAAGGGAGCAGGGCTTTGATCAAGCGGGGATATTGGGACGCCCTTATCGAGAGCGCTTTATCAAACATCTGGCGCATCACCAGCCGTTGACGCTCGGTGCGGCCGGGATCGTTATTGGTGCCGTTGACGGTCGCTACCTTGCGGATGCGGGAGAACGCCACCGCCTGCACACCGTTGAGTTTTTGCTTTCCTGCCCGCTCAATATAATCTTCCGCCGTACCGCGCTGGCGGTGCATCGATTTAATATGGATATTGGCATCTTGGACTTCCGCTTCGGTCAGCTCCGCCTCGATACCGCCCAATAGTTCGATAATATCCACCATACCTACAAAATCGACGGTGGCGTAATCGGAAATATTCAGATCAAAGGTCTGATTCAGGGTTTTGATTGCCAAGGTTGCGCCGCCTAAATTATAGGCGGCATTGATCTTTTGGTAACCATAGCCTTCCACTTCCACCAAGCTATCCCGCATCACCGAAATGAGCTTGATATTATTATGGACCGCATCGACGGAAACGATCATAATGGAATCGGAAAGGCCACGAAAACTATCGTTACGCGCGTCGATACCGAATAAGGCAATATTGGTAATACCGTCGGGCGCGTCCATCGCCAATTCGGCGCTGATGCCCAGATCTTCATGGTTTAGCTTGACCTTATTATAACGAAAACTATTGACAATTTCCATCACCCCGAAACCCGCTATGGTAAGCAGGATGGTGATCAAAATCATCGGGACAATAAATACCCGCAGTTTTCCTTTTGTATCTTTCCATCTCATATCTTCATTGTCAGCCCGATGCGGCTCTTTTTCAGGTCTACCGAAAGGACCTTGACCTTAACAATATCCCCCACCTTCAAAACCTCGCCGGGATGGCGGATATAGCGGTCGCAGATCTGGGAGATATGCACCAAGCCATCTTCATGGACACCGATATCGACAAATGCGCCGAAATCGATAACGTTCCGCACGGTTCCTTGCAGCAACATTCCTTCCCGCAGGTCTTCCATCTTCAAAACATCGGTCTTCAAAATGGGGCGGGGCAGTTCATCGCGGGGATCGCGGCCGGGCTTTTGCAAAAAGGAAGCAATATCCACCAAGGTGGGCAAGCCAATCCCCAGCTCTTCCGCCATTTTTTCTCCGCTATTACCTTCGGTAAATTTGGAAATGCCCGAAACTGCGCCGTTTTTCAAATCTTCGGCATTATAGCCGCATTTTTGCAAGAACAATCGAGCGGCAGGGTAACTTTCGGGGTGGACAGCGGTATTATCCAGCGGCTCTTCCCCGCCCGAGACCCGCAAAAAGCCTGCGCATTGCTCATAGGCTTTGGGGCCTAATTTTGCCACCTTCAACAGTTCCTTGCGGGAGCGGAAGGCACCTTTTTCTTCTCGATAGGCGACGATATTTTTGGCAATCGATGCATTGATGCCCGCCACCTGCGCCAGCAAGGGCGCGCTGGCGGTATTAAGCTCCACGCCCACCGAGTTAACGCAATCTTCCACCACACCGCCCAAGGCTTCGCCTAAGCGGGCTTTGGGCATATCATGCTGATACTGCCCGACACCGATGGATTTGGGATCGATCTTGACCAATTCTGCCAAGGGATCCTGCAATCTGCGGGCAATAGAAACTGCCGACCGCAGAGAGACATCAAATTGGGGAAATTCTTCCGCCGCCAATTTGGAAGCGGAATAGACCGAAGCACCCGCTTCGTTGACAATGACATAATGCACCGGCGTATCCAATTCCCGAATCATTTCCGCCACAAACTGCTCCGATTCGCGGGAAGCGGTCCCGTTGCCGATACTGATCAGGCTGACTTTATGCTTTTTGATCAGCGCCTTTAATTTTGCCTTCGCTTCTTCGGTTTTATTTTGAGGCGGGGTGGGATAGACCACCGTTGTATCCAGCACCTTGCCGGTGGCGTCTACTACCGCAATCTTACAGCCGGTACGGTAGGCAGGATCCAGGCCCAAAGTTACCATATCTTTAATCGGCGGTTGCATCAGCAGATGCCGCAGGTTGACCGAAAAGACGCCCATCGCCTGCTCCTGCGCCCGCTCACTCATGGTATTGCGAATTTCCCGCTCCATCGAAGGATCGATCAAGCGGTCAAAGGCATCGGCGGCGGCAGCAGAAACCTGCTCGGCACTTTTAGAATCATTCTTTACATAGGCTTTTTCCAAAATAGCAACAGCGGCCGACTCATCCACCTTGATCTTAACCCTTAAAATCTCTTCCGCTTCGCCGCGGTTGAGCGCCAAAATGCGGTGGCCGGGGATCTTCCGCACCAACTCTTCAAAGGCATAGTACATCGCAAATACGCCCTTTTCATCCTTGCTATCGGCGATCTGCTCGGAAGAAACCATCGCTTCCTTTAAGTAAAATGCACGCAGGCGGCGGCGCATCTCGGCATCATCCGAGATGGTCTCGGCAATAATGTCGCGGGCGCCCTGCAACGCATCTTCTGCGGTGGGCACTTCCTGCTCTTGGTTTACATAATTTTCCGCTTCGGCAAGGGGATCCAGGGCAGGATCCTGCTCCAAAATCGCCAATGCCAACGGCTCCAAGCCCCGCGCTTTGGCTTTGCCTGCGCGGGTCTGCTTTTTCTGCTTATAGGGGCGGTAAAGGTCTTCCACCTCCGCCAAGGTGGCGGCGGCATCGATCTGCGCCTTTAATTCATCGGTCATCTTATCCTGCGCTTCGATGGCGGCGCAGACTTCTTCTTTGCGCTTGGTCAGATTACGCAGATAGGTCAGTCGATCGGAAAGGGCGCGCAATACCTGATCATCCAATCCGCCGGTGGCTTCCTTACGGTAGCGGGCGATGAACGGGATGGTGTTACCATCGTCCATCAATTCCACTGCGGCGGCAACTTGGGTTTCTTTGATCTTTAATTCTTGGGCAAGGGTTTTGTTGATATTCATTGGTTTCTCCTATGGGAATGCCGAAACGGAAAATTCCGTTTCGGCATAAATTATGCGTGATAAAGTTTTTTTGTTTGATAGCGGGGCTCGCAGGTGAGATTGATGCCCAGCTTACGGAAGGTCTGCTCGTCCACGCGGGAGAGAATGACCGAAGAATGGGCTTCCAAGCCTTTGAGCTTTTCCAGCTGGTCCATCGCCAATTTAGCGCGGGCATCGGTGGCGGCGCAGATGGAAAGGGCGATCAACACTTCGTCGGTATGCAACCGCGGATTATGGTTACCCAGAACACCGGTCTTCATCCGCTGGATGGGTTCAATAATGGTGGGGGACAGAAGCTGAACTTCATCGGGAATATCGCCCAAAACCTTCAAGACATTTAAAAGCATCGAAGAAGATGCGCCCAGCAGAGAGCTGGTCTTGCCGGTAATGATCCGCCCATCTTCCAATTCGATGGCGGTGGCGGGGGCGCCGGTAACTTCTGCTTTTTCCACCGCGGCGGCGGCCACAGGCCGATCGGCGACCGAGATTTGCAATTGGTTCATCAACAGCTCAATTTTGGAAACCTCGCTCTGCTCACTATTGCCCTGACGCACTGCGCAGAGCGCGGCATAATAGCGGCGGATGATTTCCTGATTGGCAGCAGCACGAACCGCTTCATCATCGGCAATGGCGCAGCCTGCCATATTCACACCCATATCGGTGGGGCTCTTATAAGGGGATTTACCCATGATCCGCTCCATCATCGCATTGACCACAGGGAAGATTTCCACATCGCGGTTATAGTTGATCGCCGTCTCCCCATAGGCTTCCAGATGGAAGGGGTCGATCATATTGACATCGTCCAGATCGGCGGTGGCGGCTTCATAGGCCACATTGACCGGATGCTTTAAGGGAATATTCCAGATGGGGAAGGTTTCAAATTTCGCATAACCCGCCTTGATGCCCCGCTTTTGCTCATGATAGAGCTGGGATAAGCAGGTGGCCATCTTGCCGCTGCCGGGGCCGGGGCCGGTGACAACGATCAACTTGCGGGTGGTTTCGATAAAGTCATTTTTTCCAAACCCTTCATCGCTGACGATCAAGGGGATATTAGAGGGGTATTCGGGGATGGTATAATGGCGATAGACCTTGATACCGAGATTGATCAGTCGTTTTTCAAACGCCACCGCCAAGGGCTGCTCGGTCCAGCGGGTGATGACCACACTGCCCACATATAAGCCAATGCCGCGGAAGGCATCGATCAGCCGCAGGGTGTCCAGATCGTAGGTAATGCCCAAATCGCCGCGACGCTTATTCTTTTCGATCGCGTTGGCATCAATGGCAATGACAATCTCTGCATCGTCCTTCAATTCCATCAGCATCTTGACCTTGGAATCGGGTTCAAAGCCGGGAAGCACTCTGGATGCATGATAATCATCAAAGAGCTTGCCGCCAAACTCCATATAGAGCTTATCTCCGAACATGGCAATACGGTCGCGGATATTCTGCGACTGCAAGCGGACATATTCAGCATTGTCAAATCCTAATTTTGCCATAAAAACACCCCTTTTCCAATCATTAAAATATTATATCTAATTTCACCCAATCTTTCAAGGGTATTTTAATTTTTTTCAAAAAGAAATAGATTTACAAATAACTTCTCATTCGATATAATGAAATCATTACCAACAAAGGAGAATTCTATGAAAATTGCAGTCATTACCGGTGCATCCAGCGGAATGGGGCGGGAATTTGCGGTTCAGCTGGCCGCCCAAGAACATTTCGACGAGCTTTGGATCATCGCCCGCCGCGAAAGTCGGCTGGAAGAATTAAAAAAGGAGCTTTCTCTCCCCTGCCGCGTCATCCCGATGGATCTCACCGATGAAGCGGCTTTGGAAAGTTATAGCCTGCTCTTAAAGCAAGAAAAACCCGAAGTTTCCCTGCTGATCAATGCGGGCGGCTTTGGTCGGTTTGGTCGCTATGATCAAATTCCCTTGCAAGACTGTATGGATATGATCGATCTCAACTGCAAGGCATTGGTTTCGATGACCCAGCGTACCCTGCCCTATATCCCCGATGGCGGGCGGATTTTGCAGGTAGACTCTCTTTCGGCATTTCAGCCGGTACCTTATCTCAATGTTTATGCCGCCACCAAAGCCTTTGTTTTGAGTTATTCCCGCGCCCTTAAAGCAGAGTTGAAGGACCGCAATATTCAGGTTTTGGCCTTCTGCCCCGGCTGGGTGACCACCGAATTTTTCGACCACGCCTATCTCACCGGCAAGGATGCGGTCACCTATTATAACAAAGTTTTTACCGCCAAAGAAGTGGTCCGCGACGCACTCAAAGCCCTGAAAAAGGGCAAGGATGTCTGCGTTCCAAGCTGGCAGAATAAATTACAGGTATTGGGTGTAAAACTCCTGCCTACTAAATTGGTCATCAAAACTTGGATGAAACAGCAAAAACACAAATCATAATAAAAAAAGCCGCAGTTTTCAAAACTGCGGCTTTTGATTTTAATCTTCAATTTTAAAGATCTTTTTGATCTCATCGTCGATGACCGGCGGAATTTCTTCCAGCTTTTCGGGATGGGCCATATAGTCTTGGAAGCGGCGGAATGCCAAGGCAAAATAACTGCCGCTGGCGATACGCTCGTCCATAACAATGCCCAAAGGCATACATTTTTCGTGGATAATCTCGCCGCCCTTGCGCTTGGGTACTTCGCGGTTGATCCCCATCGCCATCGCCACAGAAGTGGTGCCGAATTCATAGATATGATGGTAGATCGCATTGGTACGGATACTTGCAAGATCAGTAATTACCAAGGAAATATGGAAGGGGCTCATATCGATGATGCTCTTGGGAAGCAGACCATGCTTATCCATCCAACGCAGGATTTTAACTCCGCCCCGCAGCAAACCGGGAATGGAGAGCAATGCGGCAATGATTTTTTCGGTGCCGTTTTCGGGATTTTCCTTGCGGTTTTCGTCGATATACTCCGTCAACCGCTCCTGCACCTTATAGACGTTATCGGTGGGTTGGAAATAGATCTTACTCATCGTTCCTTGCTGAGTAATGTCGCCACCCTGCAACACCACCATACCCACCGCAAGCTCATTGCGGGCATAGATATTGCTATTGACAATGAAATGATTGAGTTTCGGAAATTCATCGATGACGCGGATATACGCCGCCAGCAAAACCGCCAGCCGCGAAATCTTCATCCCTTCATCCCGCTTGCGATGGACATAATCCGCAACAGGATCGACAGGGATATCGATGGTGATCATATTCATCGAGTCCATCCGTTTATCCATGATATGCGCTGCAACGGTATACATAGGGTCGGTTATTTTCAACCGAATTCCGTCTTTTCTTTTCATAAAGTTTCCCCCAACTTCATTAAATGCACTATTATTATACCGCATACAAGCGATTTAGGCAAGAAAAATGTCGAAAAAGTTGATTTTCCATATCATTCTTGCTATAATTTGAAGGAGATTTTTTAGAGGTATATTTTTATATGAAACAAATTCGCAACAACCTTTTTCCCATAATAGCGGCGATGATTTGGGGGTCTGCCTTTGTGGCCCAAAGCATCGGGGCAGACTATTTACCGCCCTTTGCCTTCAATGCGGTGCGCTCCTGCGTTGCCACCCTTGCTTTGCTGGTAATGGTGGTGGTCTTTTCCAAGCTGCGAAAGGAACCGATCCTGCCGCCCAAAGAGCAACGCAAACCCCTGCTGATCGGCGGGCTTTGCTGCGGCGGGGTGCTGGCATGCGCATCGGCTTTGCAGCAGGCGGGGCTGGGCGAGACCGATCCCGGCAAGGCAGGGTTTATCACCGCTCTTTATATCGTATTGGTCCCCATTGCATCGCTCTTTTTCAAAAAGCGTCCCCCGCTCACCATTTGGGGCGCAGTTGCCATCGCGGCGGCGGGGTTATATTTCCTTTGCATTGATCCCACAGAAGCCTTTGCCATCCTGCCGAGCGATCTGCTTTTGATCGGTTGCGCCATCTGCTTTACCGCTCATATTATGGTGATCGATTATTTCACCCAAAAGGTGGATGGGATTAAACTTTCATTGATGCAGTTTTTCTTTGTTGCTCTCTTTTCGGGGATATTGATGCTGTTCTTCGAGCAACCCGATTGGAGCCTTCTGCCCCATTGCACCATCCCCTTGCTTTATACCGGCGTTCTTTCCAGCGGAGTGGCTTATACCCTGCAAATTTTGGCGCAAAAGGATGCCAATCCCAGCGTTGTTTCGCTATTGATGAGCTTGGAATCGGTGTTTGCCGTTTTGGCGGGATTGCTCTTTGGTGATCGGATGAGCGGTTGGGAATGGTTGGGCTGTGGCTTGATGCTGATTGCGGTGGTAATTGCTCAACTGCCGCCCTTGACAAAATCCAAAAAATAGTGTAAAATTACACTTGTAATTTGTAAAAACAGAGGTGATTGAATGACACGCGAAGCCTTCATCGCCCTTTGCGACCGCAAAGAAAAGCTGGTCCGCAACGAGCTGGGGTATAGTCAGGAAAAAATGAGTTCCTTGCTTGGCGTTTCCAAAAAGACCTTAGTTGAAATTGAAAAGTGGCGCTCCTCGCTGGGTTGGCAAGGTGCGGTCACTCTTTGTACATTATTTTCAAATACCCGCGAAATCACGCTTGCCTTTGGTACCGACATTCCTGCATTTCTGCAAGCAATGACCGAAGATGCCGCCTTTCTACCGCCGGTGGAATCTCCCTATGCGATCTGGAACACGATCTTGCAGCTGGATGAAGCGACCATCGAGCAAAACACCGCCAGCCAGCTCTATCGCCTTCGGGCAGGAGGAAAGACTTTGGCTGCCTCCTTTGAATTGGCAGAGTTGAGAAAGAGGTGTAATGTATGAATTGGTTTCAATATGCTGTCAACAGCTTTAAAAAGTTGAATACGCAAGAGATTAAGGACTGCATTGATCTGGTCGAGCAGCGGACCGGCAAGAGCAAAGCGATGATCCTTTGGGATATGGTGCTTTGCGCCTTTCGCCATCAGGCAGGATACCACGATTATACCATTTTCGGAATGTATGATATGACCGAAGAGCAGAGAAAGACCCTGCTCACCCGCGGCAAAAACCAACAATATATTGAAGCGCTCAACGATCCCAACGACCGCCACTACTTTGAAAACAAAAGCGAATTTTTAAATCTCTTTGCCAAAGAAAGCGGTCGGGATTTTTTAGATATTTCCAACGCCACCTTTGATGATTTTAATGCCTTTTTTGAAAAACACGGGCAGATGATCGCCAAGCCCGAAGCGGGGCTTGCAGGTAAGGATGTGGAGAAGGTGGATCCGGAAGAAGAAGGAAGCATCGTCGCTCTCTATAACCGCCTGAAAACCGGTGGGCAAACGCTGATTGAAGAAGTGTTGGAGCAGCATGTGGCCATCGATGCCCTTTATCCCGATGCGGTCAATACCGTGCGGATGGTGACCATCACCGATGAGCATCGCGCTCCCCATCTGATCTATGCCGCCATGCGGCTGGGGCGGAGCGGATCGGTCATCGATAATTTCCATTCCGGCGGGTTGATCTGCCCCATCGATATGAAAAAAGGAGTGTTGATCGGGCCTGCCGCAAGCCAAGCGGGGGAATCCTTTGACGCCCACCCCGATACCGGAGTTCATTTCGACGGCTATTTTATCCCCTATTGGAAGGAGATCCTTACGCTGACCGCCAAGGCGACCCAAAAGGTTCCCGGTGTGCGTTTTGTCGGCTGGGATCTGGCAATCACCCCCAAGGGACCGGTCCTTGTGGCAGGGACGCCTACACCGGGGCACGAAATTTATCAGTTAGTTGCTCAAAATCCCGATAAGAAGGGAATGTTGCCGGTCTTTGATGCGGCGGTCCCTTATGAATGGGTCAAATCTAAAAAATAAAGAAAAGGATATATATCAAAATGCTGGACATTAAGTTTATTCGCGAAAACCCCGAGCTTGTCAAAGAAAACATCCGCAAAAAGTTCAAGGATGCCAAGTTGCCGTTGGTGGACGAAGCCATCGCGCTGTATGAAGAGAAATTGGCATCCAATAAGCGCGCCGACGATCTGCGCGCCAACCGCAACCGCCTTTCCAAGCAGATCGGTATGCTGATGGGTCAGGGTAAGCGGGAAGAAGCCGAAGAGATCAAAGCGCAGGTTAGCGCCCAAGCGGCAGAACTTGCCGAGCTTCAAAAGAAGGAAGGCGAGCTGCAAACCAAGCTCAACGAAGTGATGATGAAGATCCCCAACATTGTGGACCCTTCCGTCCCTGTGGGCAAAAACGATGAAGAGAATGTGGAAGTGGAGCAATTCGGTGAAAAGTCTACCCCCGATTTTGAGATCCCCTACCATACCGATATTATGGCAAAATTCGCAGGCATCGATAAGGAAGCCGCCGGCAGAGTTGCAGGTGAAGGCTTCTATTACCTGATGGGCGATATTGCGCGGTTGCACAGCGCTGTCCTTTCCTATGCCCGCGATTTTATGATCGATAAGGGCTTTACCTACTGTATCCCCCCCTTTATGATCCGCAGCAATGTGGTGACCGGTGTTATGAGCTTTGAAGAGATGGACGCCATGATGTATAAGATCGAAGGCGAAGATCTCTATCTGATCGGCACCAGCGAACATTCGATGATCGGTAAATTTATCGATACCATCACCCCCGAAGAGACCCTGCCCCTCACCCTGACCAGCTATTCCCCCTGCTTCCGCAAGGAAAAGGGCGCCCACGGCATCGAGGAGCGCGGCATCTACCGTATCCATCAATTTGAAAAGCAGGAAATGATCGTCATCTGCAAGCCCGAAGAGAGCATGGATTGGTTCCATAAAATGTGGAGCTATTCTGTTGAGTTGTTCCGCTCGCTGGATATCCCTGTCCGCACCTTGGAATGTTGCACCGGCGACCTTGCCGATCTGAAAGTTAAATCCTACGATGTGGAAGCTTGGTCTCCCAAGCAGCAAAAGTATTTCGAGGTCTGCTCCTGCTCCAATCTGGGCGATGCGCAGGCACGCCGCTTAGGCATTCGTGTCAAAGGGGAAGACGGCAAAAAGTACCTTGCCCATACCCTTAATAATACCGTTGTTGCTCCGCCCCGTATGTTGATCGCATTTATGGAGAACAACCTGCAATTTGACGGTGAGAAATATTCCATTCGCATCCCCGAAGCCCTGCGCCCCTATATGGGCGGTAAGAGCCTGATCGAAGAGAAATAAAAGGAACTCTATAATGGTCGAAATTTTAGAAGTAATTATGCTCGTCTGCTTTGGTTTTTCCTGGCCGATCAATGCCATCAAGGCCTATAAAGCGCGTACCGCCAAAGGTAAAAGCTTATGGTTTTTGTTGCTGATCATCACCGGCTATATCGCAGGGATCACTTCTAAACTCATCAACGAGTCTTATATGGCGTCCTTCGATACCAAATGGTATGTTCTGTTTTTCTATGTTCTGAATATGATTATGGTCTGCACCGACCTTGGCATCTATTTTAGAAACCGAAAATTAGATAAGGAAGCAGCCAAATAAGGAGAAAATATGAAAAAAATCGTTTTGATTGGTGATTCCATTCGGATGGGCTATGATAAATATGTGCAGGAATCTTTGGAAGAGACCGCCGAGGTTTATTATCCCGACGAAAATTGCAAATTTGCTCAATACATTCTGCGAATGATCCTTGGCTGGAAAAAAGATTGGCCCAAAGATATCGACCTGATCCATTGGAATGCAGGTCTTTGGGATGTGATCGACATTTACGGCGACGGACCCCTTACCCCGATCGAAGTCTATCCTTTGATGATCAAGCGAGTGAATAATGCATTGCGGAAGTTCTACCCAAACGCAAAGTTCATCTTTGCCACTTCCACCGCAGTCATTGAAGAAGGCAACCGCTCTCGTAACAACACCATCATCGAAGCCTATAATCAAGCGGCAATCGAAGCGCTGAAAGATACCGATACCGTCATCAACGATCTCTATGCGCTTACCAAAGATGCCCCTGCCGATTGGCATTCCGACCTTGTCCATTATAAGACCCCCGCAGCCATTCAATCCATCGGCAATCAGGTGGTCGAAGCCATCTGCAAAGAGTTGGATATCACCGCCAAGGAAATCGATATGGAAACTTTCGATCCCACGCGATACAGTAAAAAAATATAGGTTTTTAAAGTAAAAAGCAGTTCACGAATGTGAACTGCTTTTCTTTATTTTCTTTAAAAGGAAATAGCAAAGATATCCTATCGCCGCTCCGAAGGTATTAAAGAGCAGATCGTCGATATCCGCCGAGCCATAGAAGGTGACAAACTGTAAAATTTCAAGGATTAAAACTAAAAGAGCGATAAAAAGAATCGTTTTCCAAAACCGGTCAAACCGGTTTTCAAACAGCATCGGCAGCATCGCCCCCATCGGAAGAAACAACAAAAGGTTAATCACAATGTTTCGGAACACAAAATCGGGATGAATGGTCTGTTCATTTAACCGCTCCCAAAAGGTCCGAACCGTTGTGAAAGGAATCAAGCGGACCCTTTCCAAATGCTCTGCCGAAAAGACCTTCCAATGATATAAGTCCCCCCGATTGACGCGTGCAAAAAACAAAATAAATAACACTGCCAACAGGTAAAGAATAAAAAGTACTTTTAAAAATGAACGATGCTTTTTCTTTTCCATTTTATCTTCTTCCTTCAAAAATCAAAGAAAAAGGTAGGTTGCGATTACCTTTTTCTAAACAATCCGGTAACAGTAAGACTTTAAACATAATAAAAACGACCACCAAAGGTGGTCGTTTTTGTTATGAGGATCACCTAAGTCTCTATACATAATTAAAGAAAAAGGTAGGTTGCAATTGCAACCTACCCCTTTTTATGTCGGCATTACGTATCTTCCCGGGCCGTCACCAGCCAAGTATTGTCCGCATGAAGTTGCTTAACTACCGTGTTCGGAATGGGAACGGGTGGGACCAACTCATAATCAACACCGACTATTGCGGTAAGCACATAATCGTACTCACCTTCTTGAAAGTACATCTTGTACTCTCAAAACTGAACAGAAGATTTACACATACTTTGAAGATTCCATTAAGGTCAAGCCCTCGATCTATTAGTATCAGTCAGCTAAACATGTTACCATGCTTACACCCCTGACCTATCAACCTCGTAGTCTTCAAGGGATCTTACTAGTTTACACTATGGGAAGTCTTATCTTGAGGGTGGCTTCACGCTTAGATGCTTTCAGCGTTTATCCATGCCGCACTTGGCTACCCAGCTGTGCCACTGGCGTGACAACTGGTGCACCAGAGGTGCGTCCATCCCGGTCCTCTCGTACTAAGGACAGCTCCTCTCAAACTTCCTGCGCCCACGACAGATAGGGACCGAACTGTCTCGCGACGTTCTGAACCCAGCTCGCGTACCGCTTTAATTGGCGAACAGCCAAACCCTTGGGACCGAATACAGCCCCAGGATGCGATGAGCCGACATCGAGGTGCCAAACCTCCCCGTCGATG
>CALGEL010000043.1 GCA_937881855.1 uncultured Clostridia bacterium
TCGTTTTTATGAAATACAGTTGAAAAAAACCTGATAATATGATATTATTATTTTAACTATACTCTATTATAAACAATTGATAAAAGGTGATATTTGGGATGAAAAAAACAAAAAAGGTTTTATCGCTCCTATTGGCGGTATCGATGCTATTATCGATGCTTGCCTGCGTCATCCTTCCCGCAACTGCGGCGGAAGCGGCGACGGAACAGACCCACTATTATGTTGCCTCGGCAAAGGATTGGGTCGCTTTGGCGGGAAAAACGAACCCGGACGGCTCGAAATTTGATTGGACCGGCAAGACCATCCATGTCCAAAATGATATCAGCTTTATTAAATCTACCAATCCCACCACCGGAAAGGTTGAATATTATTGGAAGCAATTTGAACCCTTTGCGGGGACATTGGATGGGCATGGATATAAGTTTACCGATATCAACGCATCCAGCAAATCCCAAGTCGGCGCAAGCTTGATGGTGGCGCTGACCGGCACTATTAAAAACCTGACCTTAGACGCTTCCTGCACCTTTACCAATACCCATAGTTCTGCTCAATCCGGCCCATTTGCGGCAAAATCTAAGGGCGGCACCATTCAAAATTGCGCCTTCTATGGAACCTATACGGCTTCAAACGGCCAATATTTGAGCGGCTTTGTGGGGCAGGCAATCGGGGGCACCACCACCATCGAAGGCTGCATCTTCAATGGTACCATTAACGGCAGCAACGCCGGTAATAGCGCTGCGGCCGCTTTTGTCGGATATAAGCCCGACTCTTCCTCTGTTGAAGTAAAAATCAACCATTCTGTCGCATTGGGAACCTTGAACGCAGCAAAAACCGGCATGGCTTATGCCGATGCAACCACCTGCCCAATAGAGTTTGACCGGTCCTTTGCGCTTGGAATGTATGCCTATAATGGCGGGTCTGATGCAAATGCAGAAGCCGCCTACACGATGGCAAACAGCGCAGAAAATCTCAAAAAAATCGCCTGGATGATAACAGATGCGACGGAAAGCCAAGGGATTTACATCAGCGTCGATGCAAACGGCAAGCCCTGCTTTGGAAGTGTCAATGAACGCGTTGTTCAGGTGACCACCAAAAATGGGTCGACCGAAACCGTTGCCTACTACCCGCCTCGGTCGGGGACCAAAAAAAACGAGCAGACCATTATCACCCCCGCAACCGTCAGCGGCAAAACTCCCGTCGTTAGCGGCGCCGAATACCGCGACGGAAAGATCTATGTTGGCCACGATGATATTACGGTAAAATATGAAAATACGGTCAGTGCCGCAAATCAAAATAAGATCAAATTGCAGGCAATGATCGATTGCTACGAAGCAATGGAAGGCAAGGGGTATTTCAGCGATTGGTCGCAGGTAAACGATTGGTTGACCAACTCCAAAAAATACTTGAAGAACAACGATGCCACCAACATCAATCGGATGATCAACACCAAGGAGCCCGGTCTTTCCCAATATGTCAGCCTGACCTATCCCGATTATCCTTCGATTACCGATTATCCCACCTATCAATATTCCACCATTATTAAGGATTATGCCATTCGCACCAAGGAAGATTGGCTGGCTGCTGTTGAGATGAGCAATTATGTGAAATATCCCGATACGGCGGTGGATTTCCAAGGGGTCACATTGCATTTGACCGCCGATATCGATATGGAGCATACCCCCATGCTGCCCCTTTGTTATAGCTGGATTTTTGATGGCAATCTGGATGGCCACGACTATGTTTTTAAAAACATTAATATTAATGTTGATAATGCCTATGGACCGATTGGCTTGATTGGCACCATTGGAGGAAAGCAAGCATCAACCATCCAAAATCTCGGTATCGCAAGCGGTGATATCAAGGTGAGCGGGTGGCCCCGCTATAAGGCGACCTATATGGGCATCGAAGATACCGGCAATCGTGTGGGTGGCTTTGTGGGCAAAGCTTATTGTCAGAACACCCTGATCCGCAAGTGTTGGAACGGTGCAAATCTCTTTGTGGAAAATATCGGGGCGGCGGCGGGCATCATCGCTGACCCTCGAAACTACGCCATTGTCGATAGCTGCTTCAATGTGGGGACCATGCAAAAAAGAGTGTATGGCATTATGGGCTATGCTGATAATAAAGGAAAACTCTTCAATTCCATGAGCGGTGCTGCCGCCGATGGGGTGTTGGTGGATAAAGCCCGCACCAACGCTTCGGATGTTGCCCAAAACATTGTCAATATCAGCGGCGTCATCAACACCTTGAAGTTTGATGGTTTTGGATCGGGGACTACAAAAAAGAAGCAACAAGCGGTTCAAGACACCTATAATGAAGACTATACCGAGATGAACTATGCGGCCGCAGCTTGGCAGGTCAATAAAAACTATCAACAGCAGAGCTATGGTGCCGGTGAGCGCATCTATTTTGCTTTGAATGAGAACGGCGAGGTGCGATTCGGCAAGCCCGACGGCTCCGATCAGATCTACCGCATTAAGTTGATCGGCGGGGATGCCATCCAATATACCTATGCTTCCGCAGGGCATGCAATTACGCTGGATGTTGGCTTTGATATAAACTACTACGCCTGCAAAGATCCCGCAGTTACCATCAAGGGCAATACTCTTGTTTTCGGCGAGGATATCCAAACAACGAATAACACCTTCACTGTCTATGTGAGTCGTAATGCCGATCGCGGCAATGTGGTCAGCGATGATGAAATCAATAGCACCGATGTTTTGGAGGCGGTCTATATGGTGGCAGGGAAGAAAATTAAAAATCTGCTGACCGCCGATGTGAACAGCGACTATGATGTTACGATTGAAGACGCCTATCAGATCATTCGCTATGTTTTTTATGGCAGTGAAAAAGCCTGCTTCACCCCCGGAAAGCCCGCCGGAAGAGAGGAAGGCTATCTGAAAGTCCTTACCTATAACACCAAATCCTTCCACTATGATCCCAATGAAAACAGATCCAATGGTGAAGCCATGTGCCGATATAATGCGGTGCTGAACGAACTGAAAGAGATCGATGCCGATATCATCGGATTCCAAGAAATGGATCGGTATAATAATGATGCGAAGTATAACGGAACGTTTGTTGACCAGATCGAGCAGGTAAAGACCGATTTGAACAAGGGGTTGAGTAAAGAAGAGCAATATGTCGCCAATGCCTTCTTTGTCACTGTTCCCAACACAACAAATCGCGAAGACGGCGGCTATGGTCATGGTATTCTCAGCAAATATCCCATCCTGGAAAGCGAGGGGGTGCATTACGCGGGCAAAGGCCAATTAAACGATGAGACCAAGATGCTGGACGATAGCGAGGGTCGTGGCTTTGCTTGGTATAAGCTGGATATCAATAAAGACGGCGAGTATAATCCCGAGGACGATATCATTTTCTATAACTGCCATTTTATGCAATTCCACGAAGCGCAGATCTTGTATATGACCAATTATATGCGGGAAAATCATCCCAATGACCGCATTGTCTGCACCGGTGATATGAACATAGCGGCTTTTAAAGTGAAGGGTTCCTTTGTGGATAACGATTACTTTACTGCCATCAACGGCGGAAAGTATTTCAATAGCTTTACCAGAACCAATGCCCATTCCGGCAGTTTGATTGATAATATTTTCATCTCCGAGAATGTTGAATATTATAAGCCCTTGCCCAGCGAAACCGGCTTGTACACCAGAATGGGAGTTTATGATAAGAACCAAAATTTAGTAGATGAGAAACAAGATGAGGTCAACTATTGGTCCGCCAGCGACCACCTTCCGGTTTGGACCTACATTAAGAAATAAAAAACAGCGCGGAATGCATTTTTTGCATTCCGCGCGTTTTTTCATATTGTATGGCATCGGAAGTTGCGTTCGATCGATGCGGGCTGTTCGGCGCGTGCCATTTCCTTTTTGAGCGCCTGCAATTGACTGCGCTGATGGAGCAGAATCGACCCGCCGAAGAAAACGAAGCAAACACCTAAATACCATAAAATACTCATAAGATCATCTCCTTTACTTTAAGCAACCACGAATAATCCTCCCCTTAAAATCAGGCTGGGATCATTTGTGGTTGCTTACTTTGATGATCTTATTATAAAACAACATATGTCCGATAAAACGGACTTAAAACTTGATAAAAAGAAAACCCTCAAACCCGCTTGGTGGCTGGGTTTGAGGGACTTTTTATACAATCAATCGGAATGCGTTATGTAAAACTTCGATATGGACCTCCTGCTGCTCGCCGCCGGATTCGCCGTCCAGCGTCCAAGTCTGGGGTTTTTCGGTATAGACATCCACCGCCTTGGCGTGAGTAAAGACGACATAGCGAGGGTCGTATTTACCCCGCACCAGCCCTTGCACGATGCCTAAAAGGTCGTTGATATTTTTGGGGTTGCGGATCAGCAATACTTCAAATTCACCGTCGTCCATCCGAACATCCAGCGAGTTGAGTTTAAAGAGTCCGCCGATGGAGGAGGAGTTGGAGATGGAACCGAAGACAAATTCGCCCTCATAGGTTTCGCCATTGGCGGTAACGGTGGCTTGGAAGGGGGAAATATGGCTGATTTCCTTGATCCCTTCCCAAAGATAAGCCGAATGACCGAAGGCATTTTTTAGTTTCTGCGGGGTGGAATAGGACACGTTGGTGAAGGCGCCCAAAGAGGCGATATAGGTGAAATTTCGGTCATTGAACCGCCCCAGATCGCAGTACCGCGGCCAACCGCCCAGAATGAGATCCATACATTTTTCAGCCTTATTGGGCAGGGCAAAGGTGCGGGCAAAATCGTTGGTGGTGCCGGAAGGTACATAGCCCAGCGGAACCGAAAGATTGGCTTGGCGAAGCCCGTTTAAGACCTCGTTGAGGGTGCCGTCGCCGCCGCAACAGATGATCAGGTCTTTGTTGGCGCCATATTCCAAAACAAGGCGAGTACCATCACCGCCGGCGGTGGTGGTCTGGATGGAAACGCGATAACCCTTCTTGCTCAGGCGGTCCACAATCTCAAACATATCTTTTTTGGCTTTTTTCATTCCTGCTTTGGGATTTAAAATAACCAATGCTTTGGGCGAATTCATTCGATGCGCTCCTCCTTAAAGGTTCTATGGTATTATATTATAACTAAACTCAAAAAAATTCAATGGAAATATTGAAAATATTATGTTAAAATTATTATGAAAAACAAAAAGGAGTAAGGTTATGGTCCATATCGGCAACAGCTGGGATGCCCTGCTGGCAGACCAATTTTCCGCACCATATTATCTGCAACTGCGGGAGTTTTTGAAGGCGGAATACCGCGCAGGAGCTGTCTTTCCGCCGCCGGAAGATATTTTTAATGCACTGAAAGCGACCCCCTATGAAAAGGTCAAGGTGGTGCTTTTGGGGCAGGATCCTTATCATGGAGAAGGGCAGGCCCATGGGATGTGTTTCTCGGTGCGTAAAGGGGTTGCGCTGCCGCCGTCATTGAAGAATATTTATAAAGAATTGGAGCGAGAATTGGGTATCCCACCCGCCACTCACGGTTGCTTGCAAAAGTGGGCAGAAGAAGGGGTGCTGCTGCTCAATACGGTGCTGACCGTCCGTCAAGGTGCGCCCGCCTCCCATCGAGGCAAGGGCTGGGAGCGTCTGACCGATCGGATCATTACTTTATTGGATGAGCGTCCCGAACCGCTGGTCTTTTTGCTCTGGGGCAGCCACGCTCGCGCCAAAAAAGACCTGATCCGCAATCCCCGCCATTTGATCTTGGAATCGGCGCACCCCAGCCCCCTTTCCGCCCATAGCGGATTTTTCGGCTGCGGTCATTTTATCAAGGTAAATGATTTTTTGAAAGATCCCATCGATTGGTCTGTTGAATAAAATAAAATCTCTCAATTCGGCTTTTTGGGCTTGGTTGAGAGTTTTATTTTTTGGTGAATTTCTCGCCATCAGCATATATTATATAAACAACATAGTGTCGAAAAAAAGCAACATAAGGTTCTGTTATAAAAAAGGCAGTCGTGCTATAATTATGCTATATAATAGCCTTTTTATATACAAAGGGCAAATTTAGTGTTAAGGTGGAAGTGATTATGGTTACTAAGAAAACAAGATGGCTC
>CALGEL010000044.1 GCA_937881855.1 uncultured Clostridia bacterium
GGTAGATTGCCGGGGTCAGGTCTCCTATCTGGGTGCCGGGGTTCATACGCATATTCCCGGCGATCTGATTGTCGATACTCCTGCCACCTGTGGAGAAGCGGGTGTCGGTCATAAGAACTGTACCATCTGCGGAACCGAGGTAGAATCCAATATCACCATCCCTGCCACCGGTGCACATACTAAGGGTGATTTGATTACCGATACTCCTGCCACCTGTGGCAAGGCGGGGAAGGGTCATAAGAACTGCACCGTCTGCGGTCAGTTGGCAGAACCCAATATCATCATCGCTGCCACCGGTAAGCATACCAAGGGCGCACTGATCACCGATACTGCCGCTACTTGCGGCAAGGCGGGTAAGGGTCATAAGAACTGCACCGTCTGCGGTCAGTTGGCAGAATCCAATATTACAATCCCTGCCACCGGTAAGCATACCAAAGGCGATTTGATTACCGATACCCCCGCCACCTGCGGCAAGGTGGGTAAGGGCCATAAGAATTGCACCGTCTGCGGAGCTATGGTAGAATCCAATATCATCATCAATGCTACCAATAAGCATACAGCGGGCAATTGGAAGACCACCACCAAGGCAACCTACAATGCCACCGGCTTGGACACCAAGTATTGCATTGTCTGCAACGCAGTGGTGGAGACCAAAACCGTCGCTAAGTTGGTCAAGGCAGCCGCGGTCTTTAAGGATGTCAAGGCGGATGATTGGTACCACGACGCAGTCAGCTATGCCTATTCCAATAATCTCTTCAAGGGTGTCAGCGCGAATGACTTTGCGCCCGCCCAAGAGATGACCAGAGCGATGCTGGTCACCGTTCTTTGGAGATATGCGGGCGAGCCTGCGGGCGGCAGCCATCCCTTTAAGGATGTTCCTAAGGGTCAGTGGTATACTGAGGCAGTCGCTTGGGCGGCCAAGACCGGCGTGGTCAACGGCACATCGGCAGACACCTTCGATCCCAACGCCATCATCACCCGCGAACAGATGGCGACCATCTTGTATCGCTATGCAAAGTCCACCGGACTGAACGTTTCCTCTTCGGCCAACATTGGCGGATTCAAAGATGGATCCAAGGTCAATGGCTGGGCAAAAGAAGGAATGCAATGGGCGGTCGGTAAAGGATTGATCAACGGTAGTTCCATCAACGGAACCATCCTTCTCGATCCTTCCAATGGCGCCACTCGTGGTCAGGTGGCCACTATTCTGATGCGGTATATCGAAAATATCGTAAAAGCTTAAACAAAAAATACGGTAGTGCTTGGCACTACCGTATTTTTTGCTGCCCAATATAATTAGAGAAGCTTTTGGAATTTTAGCACGATAAATTAAGAAAGTCCTTGACATTCATTGTATAAAATGGTATATATTGTATATAATATACAAACGAGGTGAGTATATGGGCAAAAAATTACAATGGAGACTACCGGAAGGAGTTTCTATGTTCTTTTTGCTGCTGCTCGCCTCTGTTTTTCTTTTGGGGATCATCGATTTCCAAACGGTGATGCAAACCAAAGCGGCATTGTTCTTCGGCATCTGCGGTGGCTACGCGGGGTTGATGGTGCTTCTCCTTTTGGAAGGTGTATTGGTAGGCTCTTATTCCGTCAAGACACTTTGGGAAAAGATCCGCCCCAAAACGCCGATGCAAATCTTTTTGCTTTTGTACTTGCTCTTTACGGTGGTCTCCGCCGTTTTATCCAAGTATCCGCAGGCGGTGTGGCTTGGAGCAACGCGAACGGAAGGGGCGCTGACTATCGCAATTTACATCCTTTGCGCCTATTGGCTGAGCAAGTTTGGCAAGGTGCCGCGATGGATGATCCATTTTTTCGGTGGTGCGTCGGCGGTGTTTGGTCTGCTGAGTATTTTGCAACTGTGCGGGTGGAACCCCTTTGGGCTTTATCCGGCAGGATATAATTATTATGATGGCTATAAGGCCTATTCGGGTGCTTATTTAGGGACCATCGGCAATGTGGATTTGGTGGCGGCATTTCTTTGCATCGCCATTCCCATCCTTTGGATTTACCTGCTCCGCGGCAAAGGAAAAGCGCGGTTTTGGTTGCTGCTTCCCTTGGCAATGCTGCTGGGCGTTTTGCTCAAAATGTGGGTATTGGCGGGGCTGGTTGGAATATTTTGCGGAGCGGTGCTCAGTGTTCCTGTTGTCTGCCCTTTTGGCAAAAAGGCGCAAATTCTTTATTGGAGCTTGCTGGGCGGTGGAGTAATCGCCGCGGTGTTGATGCTCTATTGGATTGATTTTGGCGGCGGGATGCTGCGGGAGATTCATTTAATTTTGCAGGGGCAGGCTTCCGAAACCTTTGGAACCGGTCGACTGTATATTTGGAAGAGTGTTTTGAATCTGGTTCCCAAAAATCTTTGGTTCGGGACGGGGCCGGATACGATGATTTATGCCAATATCCAGCCATTTCAGCGGTTTGATGAATCGTTGGGTATGCAGCTGGTATCCTATATCGACACAGCACACAACGAATATCTGAACATTTTATACCATCAGGGCGTCTTTGCTCTGGTCAGTTACCTTGCAATGCTGGGCGCGGCCGCTCGGCAATGGTTCAAATCCGCAAGGGCAAATTTGGGCGCGGCCATTTTTGGCGGAGCCGTCTGCTGCTATCTGGTGCAGGCGTTCTTCGGCATCAGCCAGCCCATCGCAACCCCATTTTTCTGGGCCTGCCTTGGCCTTTTGGAATATTATTGCAAGTGGGAAGATGAACCTTTCCTAAAAAAAGGAGGAAAACAATGAAAAAGAGCCTTATTCGTTTAATTGCATTAAACCTGGCGGTTTTGATGCTGCTTTCGTTTCCTTTCTGCGCCTTTGCAGATGCGTCGAACGAATTGCAGGAGGGCGATAACTATTTTGAAAACACCGTTGGTGAAGGCGGAACTCAAGCATTTACCTTCACCGCCGATAAAGCGGGCGTTTATGGATTTTATGCGTCCGGGGACGGGCTGGCTGTATTCGACAGCAATGGCTTGGTGGATCAATTTGGCACCTATGATTATGATACGATCTGGGTTGCCGCCCAAGCCAACGAAACCTTTACCATCCAAGCGACTGATAACAGCGACGATGGTTTTAATGTCTCTGTTTATTATTATCCGTTGATTCCCGATGGAGAATTTGAAGACGGATATTATGGTTTTGTTCCGGAAGAGAGCGGATATTATTCCTTTTTCAGTCTCAGTAATATTGTCGATTTGAAAGAAAACAAAACCCCGGCCGGTGTTATGAACGGCGGCGGAAATTGCTACTATCTTGAAGCGGGAAAGCCTTATAGGGTTGAGATTTGGTCTAATTTTACCTATGAATATTTAGGAACCGAAGACCCCTTTGCCGAATTGATTTTAGACGGGGAAGAAAACCCCGCAGGCTTCTATAAATTCAATCCCCAGACGAGCGGTTTATATTATTCCGATAAGCCCACCGGCCTGTCATATTGGGGCGATATGGAAGATTATCATTCCACCCTTTATGCCTGGGAGACCTATTATATGTATGCAGAAGAGCCCTTTACTTTAGAGTTTTTGGGTAAGCCTGCCTTGCAGGAAGGGAAAAGCTATGTTTATGCCGATGGGTTGGAAAATAACGTTCAGACCTTTACTCCCGACCAAAGCGGTTGGTATGGTCTTGGTGTATCGTTTGTATACGGCGCTGTAAATTGGACCGTCTATGAAGGCGATACACCCCTTCGGTTGAACGCAGAAACGGAATATCGCATTATTTTCAATTATGAATCCTTAAACGGATTAGAAGATTTTTCTATTCTTCGTTATGAAGATTTGACCGGCGAATCGCAGGAAAATGAAGAAGGCGCATATGCCTATACTCCCGAAGAAGACGGTTGTTATGCGTTTGTCGGCGGCAATATAACTTCGCTGGATATTGCAGGCTCGGAGAAGGGCGAGAGGCTCTATAGCGAAAAGCAGGACTTTGAGCTG
>CALGEL010000045.1 GCA_937881855.1 uncultured Clostridia bacterium
GTTCAGCGTTGCATCATCATTATAACGATCGATTTCCTGGAAGGTGATAACATCCAGCTGATCGCCGGAAGCGTTCAAGGCATCGATTTCCTTCATTACTTTATTATAACCGGCCATCGCAGTAGTACTATTGTTACCATCTTGGGTAGGATCATAGTGGAAGGACTTAATATTATAGGAAGCAACCTTCAGGTAGTTCGCTCTTCTGTTTTCAACCTTGCCGGGAAGGAAGGTCGCCTTTGCCTTATCGCCGAATACATAGCGAACAACTTCATAGGCATCGTTGACATCAACATCCAAGTTGTTGTTCAAATCGGCGGTCTTCACATTTTTGGTTTTCTTGCCGACGGCCATCTGCACTGCTGCCAAAGCATCCAGAACATTGATCTTGCCATCGGAGCTGCCGTTGACATTGCCGCGGTCGGCATTATGACCGACTTTGACTTCGAAGGTCATAGCATCTTCGCCGGAAGAACCTACTGTGGTAACTCCCTTTTCAAATTGGATGGTATTGCCCTTGATGGTAACTTTTTCATCGTCGCTTGCATAATAGTTTGCATCGAAATCGAAGTCGACAGTAATCTTGGTTTTCGTGCCGCCATAGGTATAGGCAACAGGGTGGGTGGTGCAGCTTGCTCCATCCTCATGGCAAACCAGCTTGACGCGATAGACTTGATCGTTTGCGCTGCCGAACCGCACTTCACCATTCTCATTCAAGGTGTAATAAATTTGCGAGTCGCTTGCGTATTGGGTATAACCCATGTTGGTTCTCCATGCGACCTCGGCGTTGTTCATAGCGGTATTGGCGGCATTATAGGTGTTCAAAGCAGTCTTTTGATCGGAATCGGGAGAGCCGTTGAAATCCAAACCGTTTACCGCCGCTTTAACATTTACAATTTTTTCACTAATTTCAGTGGTGGGAGCAATGATCATCATGCCGCTTTGGGAACCGCCGCTCATGGAATTATAGACGGTGGCGTTGTCTGCGCCATAACCTGCGATGCCATACATTCCTGTTTTGCCCAGATTGAAGCAGCCTACGATAATAGCGCCGGTTCTGGGATCAGCGACAATGCCTGCAGCGGTGTTGACATTTTCTGCGGTGATATTTGCATTATTCCAGCACTTAGCGATCTTGGTGCCGCCCTTCAGGGTTTTACCGACAAGGCCTGCCACTTTATTATCCACATCACCAATGCTGGTCGGTGTTCTCTTATAGCGGGGCTTACCGGTGACGGTAACGGTGCCACTCTCGATACCAACTTCTTCAATCGTTCTTCTTCCCACACCGATCAAAGCGACAGGGCCATAGGGGTTATCGGCGACGATATTGATGTTCTTAAAGACCTTGTCGCGACCATCAAAGTTGCCATCGAAGACATAACCATAGCAAAGGGGCAGCATCGGGGTGTTTTCCATATCGATATCGGCGGCCATGTGAATCTTGGCGCCCGAGAAGTTGACAGCGTTGGGATTTGACACATAGTTACTGATCTCAACAGCGGTCAACCATTCATCTTTGGTCCCAACTTTATAGTCTGTAATGGTCTCGACATATTTATAGGTATTATAATCAGCGATGGAGGGATAGTTTGCAACGCTGGATGCTTTGGTATACCCGGCGTCGACACTTGCTTCGGCGGTGATTTGATCTTGCAACTGGGTTGCGGTGGCGCTTGCGTTATCCAAAACGCCTTGGGCGGCGGTCAACCAGGTGGTGACATTGCTCCAGGTGGAGAACCGCTTTTGGTCCATGGCATTATAAGCATTCACCATCGCTTGCAGATCGGATCTGTTCTTGACAGCTTCGTCTACATATTCAATGGTGAAATCGCTATGGTCGATATAGACAACACCGTCGATATATTCCGCGCCGTCGACGACCGGAACCTTACCGGGGACGGTTGCGGGAGTAAAGTAGTTTTGAGTACTTTCCTTATCTTTGGAGGAATCAACAATCGCGCGGGGGGCATAGTATGCAGTGGTGGTGGTAGTACCATTGACGGTGGTGCCCTTCACAACGCGGTTATTAGCGCTGCCGATATACGGAACATCGGCGGTATCTACATTGATATAAACGCCATCTTTCTGGGCGGTCGCTCTGGCATCATTGATGGTCCAGACCGCTTCTTTAATGTCGTTCTTTTGGAAATTCTTGGTGGTGGCATTGACGTAATCGTTCATCCCGCCAACAGAATAACTATCCTTAACATTGGCGCTGTT
>CALGEL010000046.1 GCA_937881855.1 uncultured Clostridia bacterium
CAGAATTGGGAGAGATAGGGAATATTGGAGCGGTAGGGCAAAATCTTTGCACCCGCCGGCATAATATGGTCGGTGGTGATGTTATCGCCGACCTTCAACACCAGCTCGGCAGAAAGTTCGTCTGCCTGGGGCTTGGCGTCGGGGAATTTTTTAATGTTCGGTCCGCGCAAAATCTCCAAATCCTTGGCTTCTTCGGGGGAAGCGGGAGTGATAATGGCGGAATCGTCGATCTTAAACTTTTCGGGCAGTTCCACCTTCGGCATCTCGCCCAGCAGCATCGGGTCGGTTATATAGCCGGTCAATGCCGCAGCAACGGCGGTTTCGGGGGAAACCAGATAGACCTTGCCATCGGCGGTGCCGCTTCTGCCTTCAAAGTTGCGGTTGAAGGTACGCAGAGAAACACCGGCGGAATTGGGTGAAAAGCCCATGCCGATGCAAGGACCGCAGGCACATTCCAACACTCTTGCACCGCTGGCAAGAATATCAGAGAGCGCGCCGCAATCGGCGAGCATCGCCAATACCTGCTTGGACCCCGGCGAGATGGAAAGGCTGACATCGGGGGAAATGGTCTTGCCCTTCAAAAGCGCCGCCACCTTCAACATATCCAAGAGAGAACTATTGGTGCAAGAGCCGATGCAGACCTGATCGACCTTGGTGCCCTTCAAATCGGAAACCTTGGCGATGTTATCGGGGCTATGGGGCTTAGCGATCAACGGCTCCAAGGTGGAAAGATCGATATCGATGATGCGGTCATATTCCGCATCGGGATCGCTTGCCAAGGGCTTCCAGACATCGCCGCGCCCTTCGGCTTCCAAGAATGCTTTGGTGACTTCATCGGAAGGGAAAATAGAAGTGGTGGCGCCCAATTCGGTGCCCATATTGGTGATGGTGGCGCGTTCGGGGACCGAAAGGGATTGAATTCCTTCCCCGCCCCATTCGATGATATAGCCGACCCCGCCCTTGACCGAAAGGATCCGCAAAATTTCCAAGCTGACATCCTTGGCGGTGACAAAGGGACGGAGTTTACCGGTCAGATTGACCTTAATCATCTTCGGCATGGTGATATAATATGCGCCGCCGCCCATCGCGACCGCCACATCCAAGCCGCCCGCACCAAAGGCAAGCATCCCGATACCGCCGCCGGTGGGGGTATGGCTATCGGAGCCGATCAAGGTCTTACCGGGGATGCCGAACCGCTCCAAATGCACCTGATGGCAGATGCCGTTGCCGGGGCGGGAAAAATAAATGCCGTGCTTTTTGGCAATGGACTGAATGAACCGATGGTCGTCGGCATTCTCAAAGCCCGATTGCAGGGTATTATGGTCAATGTAGGCCACGCTCCGCTCGGTGCGGACCCGATCGATACCCATCGTCTCAAATTCCAGGTATGCCATCGTACCGGTGGCATCCTGGGTCAAGGTTTGGTCGATCCGCAGGGCAATCTCGGTCCCTGCGATCATCTCCCCTTTCAAAAGGTGTTCTTTAATAATTTTTTGCGCAATCGTCAATCCCATCGTTTTACTTTCTCCCTATATGGTTTTTTGCATTTATTGTGTGGTTTAAGATAGCCTTCTCCGCCGCTTTGGGATCGTGGGCCGCCAACGCGTCATAGATGGCGCGGTGCTCCTCCACCGATGCGGTGGCGCGGCTATTATTCTCCACCGATTTTTTGCGGTAGCGTTGCACCTTTTTATGCAGTGGAAGCAAGGTATCATAAATGACCACACTATCGGAGAATTTATAGATCAACTCGTGGAATTTACTATCCATACCTTTAATGCGATCCGAATCTTGCTTGGTCAGGTAAAATTCCTGCAAATCCAAAGTCTCTTTGAGTTCTTTGAGCTGCTCATCGGTGATCCGCTCAGCGGCGCGGGCGGCGGCAAGCCCTTCCAGCCGCAACCGTAGTTCCATAATATCTTCCAGATCTTCGTTGGTAACGCCCAGCACCTTTAAGCCCTTGCCGTATTCTTCCACCAAGTGCTCCTGCTGTAAGCGGCGCAATGCTTCGCGGACAGGGGTTCTGCTCACACCCAGATCCTGGCAAAGCTCCATCTCCACAAGGATCTCGCCGCGGGCATATTTCTCGCTCAAAATATCCGTTTCCAGCCGCTCAAAAACCTGATCGGCCAGCGTATGTGTCTTATGTTCAAGCATTTTTCAGTCTCCCTTCGGAAAGTTCTGCCGCCTTGGCTTCCAATTCTCCGGTGGAAAGGGCGGTTTGGCGACCGTCTTCATATTCTTGATCCACCCATTCCTTCATGGCAATGACCAACGGATCCCGCTTGGTGAAGGCATCGGCGCCTTGCAGTTTATAATGTTCATTCAGCCAATAGGCGATCCCCGCCAAGCCGGAAGTCTTGCTGACCAGAACCGATGCGGGTCGATTTAAAATCTTTTCGGTATCAAAAATATTATAGATCTCTTGGTCTTTCAGCATACCGTCGGCATGGATACCCGCTTTGGTGACATTGAAATTCTGCCCGATAAAGGGGGTCATCGGCGGGATCTGATAGCCGATCTCTTTTTTGAAGAATTCGGCGATCTCGGTGATGGCGGTGGTATCCATTCCGTCCAGAGAACCGCGCAGGGATGCATACTGCATCACCATCGCTTCCAGCGGAACATTACCGGTCCGCTCCCCAATACCTAAAAGCGAGCAGTTGACCGCAGATGCTCCATAAAGCCAGGCGGTGGAAGCATTGGCAACCGCGAGATAGAAATCATTATGACCATGCCATTCCAGCATCTCGCTGGGCACTTCGGAATAATGGCGCAGACCGTAGATAATACCGGGTACGCTGCGGGGCAGGGAAACTTCGGTATAAGGCACACCATACCCCATCGTATCGCAGGCGCGGATACGGACAGGGATCCCCGCATCGCGGCTCATCTTCATCAATTCGTTGACAAAAGGGACCACAAATCCGAAGAAATCGGCGCGGGTAATATCTTCCAAATGGCAGCGGGGCATAACCCCTGCCTCAAAGGCCTGCGCCACCGTGGCAAGGTATTGATCCATCGCCTGCCGACGGGTCATCTTCAACTTATTGAAAATATGATAGTCGCTGCAAGAGACCAAAATGCCGGTCTCCCGAATCCCTAAATCTTTGACCAGATTGAAATCTTCCTTGGTGGCGCGGATCCAGGTGGTGATCTCAGGGAACTTCAAGCCCAGCTCTTGGCATTTACGCAAAGCTTCCCGATCCTTTTCGCTGTAAACGAACATCTCGGTCTGGCGAATGATCCCAAAGGGGCCGCCCAATTTAGAGAGCAGCTTATAAATCTTCACGATCTGATCCACCGAATAAGGCTCCACCGACTGCATACCATCCCGCAGGGACGTATCGGTGATCCAGATCTCCTTGGGCATTTCGATGGGCACACGGCGATGGTTGAAGGTCACCTTGGGAATCTCGCTATACGTATAAAGATTGCGATAAAGGTTGGGGTTTTCCACATCCTGCAAACTGTATTTATAATTTTCGTCTTCCAGCAGATTGCTGACATGAGATAATTCAGGCATCGATGTATTTCTCCTTTCACGGACACTTGCATTATTGTATACAATTATACTCTCATTATATTATTCTGTCAATAGAGTATATGACGAAAAAAAGCAATCCAACCAAGTTTTTTGGCCGGATTGCTTAAATTTCTATTCAGGCGGACTGCGCCCATTTCATCAGTTCAGTCAAATCGATCAAATGGGATGCAGGTTTCGATTTCTTCGGGTGCAGGCGTATGGTCGATACGCCAAGACCGAAAAATCGGAAGATGCGCCCATTTCAGCGATTTTAATAGTTTTCTGCGCGGACTTCGAAGTAAGACTTGGGATGTGCGCAGACGGGGCAAATTTCAGGCGCCTTCTTGCCCATCACCAGATGACCGCAGTTGCGGCATTCCCACATGGTCTCTTCGCTCTTCTCAAATACCTTCTGCATCTCCACATTGGAGAGCAGAGCGCGATAACGCTCCTCATGAGTCTTTTCGATGGCGGCGACAGCGCGGAACTGATAAGCCAGCTTGGTGAAGCCTTCTTCTTCGGCTTCCTTGGCAAAGGTATCATACATATCGGTCCACTCATAGTTCTCGCCTTCGGCGGCGGCCAGCAGGTTTGCGGCGGTATCGCCCAGCTCACCTAAAGCCTTGAACCACATTTTTGCGTGTTCTTTTTCATTATCGGCAGTCTTTTGGAAGATGGCTGCGATCTGCTCATAGCCTTCCTTTTTGGCGACAGAAGCAAAGTAGGTATACTTATTTCTGGCCTGGCTTTCGCCTGCAAAAGCAGTCATCAAATTTTTTTCGGTTTTAGATCCTTTCAGTTCCATGGTGTTTCTCCTTTTATAAATTAAATTTTAAATTATTATTGACATTCTTGGCAGGTATAATGCACTGCCAGTTCATATTCGTTGATTGGAAAACCCAGCCGCTGCTGCATTTCTTCCATCAAACCATCCGAAGGGTGATCGGAAACCTTTCCGCATCCATCGCATATTAAATGAATATGCGGGATATTGCTTTTATCATAACAATCGGTGTGGCCGCAGAAGGTGATCTTTTTAATCTCCCCTTCTTCCGCCAAGCGAATCAGGTTATTATAAACCGTTGCCAGCGCAATACCGGGCAATTCTTTTTTTGCCAATCGGTAAAGCTCATCCGCTGTCAGATGCCGCTTGGATTCCCGAATCAACCGCAGGATCAATGCGCGTTGTTTGGTCATGGTTGGTCCTCCGTTTTTTGGAATCATTCTAAATTCTGTATTCAGTATACCACCCGATTTTTGATTTGTCAATACTTTTTTAGAATAATTCTAAAAATTTTTTAAAGAAAAAAGAGCAACCGCAAGGTTGCTCTTTTAGGGTCTTATTCAAATAAGCTCTTTCCGCTCATTTCGGCGGGGATTTCCAAGCCAAGCCATTCCAGCATGGTGGGAGCGATATCGCAAAGCTTGCCGCCTTCGCGGAGTTTGCAATCGTAATTATATACAATGAAGGGAACAGGATTGGTCGTATGAGCGGTGAAGGGAGAACCATCCACATCCAGCATCCGATCGGCATTGCCATGGTCGGCGGTGATGAGCAGGGCGCCATCCATCTTCTTGACCGCATCAGCCACCTTGCCGACGCAGGTATCCACCGCTTCGACAGCGGCAACCGCCGCTTCAAAGACACCGGTATGACCCACCATATCGCAGTTGGCGAAGTTCAAAATAACCACGTCGTATTTGCCGCTTTCAATATGAGCCACTGCCTTTTCGCAAACTTCATAAGCGCTCATTTCGGGTTGCAAATCATAGGTTGCTACCTTGGGGGAAGCAATCAGTTCGCGGTCTTCCCCTTCCGATACAGTTTCTACGCCGCCGTTGAAGAAGAAGGTAACATGGGCATATTTTTCGGTCTCGGCGATCCGCAGCTGGGTCTTACCCATCTTTGCCAGATATTCGCCCAAGGTATTCTCCAAGGATTGAGGCTTGAATGCCACATGAACATTGGGCATCGAAGCATCATATTGGGTCATGCAGACGAAATAGAGCGGGAAGCATCCGTTCTTACGCTCAAAACCATCGAAATTGGGATCGACCAAAGTACGAGTAATTTCACGGGCGCGGTCGGGACGGAAGTTGAAAAAGACCACGCTATCCTTCTCGTTGATGGTCGCATTTTCCACGCAAACGGTGGGGAGAACAAATTCATCGGTAATATTCTTGCCTTCGGCATCGATGGTCTCATAAGAGGCCTTGATAGCGGCGACAGGATCGGCATTCTTCACGCCTTCGCCATAGCAAAGGGCGGCATACGCCTTCTCCACTCGCTCCCAACGGTTATCGCGGTCCATGACATAATAGCGACCCATAACGGTAGCCACCTGACCGACGCCGATCTCCTTGCATTTTTCAACACATTCGGCCACAAAATCTGCCGCGCTGGAAGGGGGAACATCCCGCCCGTCCAAGAAGCAATGGACATACACCTTTTCCAAGCCGTTTTTCTTTGCCATTTCCAGCAAAGCCCAAAGGTGGCTATTATGAGAATGGACACCGCCATCACTCATCAAGCCCATCAAATGCAGGGCGGTGCCGTTTTCTTTGGCATTATTCATTGCGCCCATCAGCGCTTCATTTTCAAAGAAATCACCATCGATGGTGCTTTTGGTGATGCGAGTCAGTTCTTGATAGACCACACGACCTGCGCCGATATTGGTATGACCCACTTCGCTGTTGCCCATCTGCCCGTCGGGCAGGCCGACATCCATTCCCGAAGCGCCGATGGCGGTGATGGGGCAGGATTCGGAAAGGGCATCCATATTGGGAGTTTTGGCGGCATGGATGGCATTGCCTTCCAAAACGGGATTATTGCCGTAGCCGTCTAAAATACAAAGTACTAAAGGTTTTTTCATTTTTATTTTACCGCCTTAACAATGATAGAAAAGTCTTCCGCCTTCAAAGAAGCGCCGCCGATCAAGCCGCCGTCCACATTCTCCTTGGCGAGCAGTTCTTCCGCATTGCCTGCGTTCATCGAACCGCCATATTGGACAGTGATATTCTCGGCAGCCTCTGCGCCAAACATTTCGGCGACAGCGGCGCGAACATAACCATTCCCCTCATCCGCCTGATCGGCAGTAGCGGTGACACCGGTACCGATCGCCCAAACCGGCTCATAAGCGATGATGACATTTTTCAGTTGCTCGGCGGAAACATTGGTCAGCGCCATTTTGGTCTGATATTTTAGCAGAGTTTCGGTATAGCCCAATTCTCTTTGCTCCAAGGTCTCGCCCACGCAGACAATGGCTTTCAGCCCTGCATTGAGAGCCGCCAAGGTACGCAGGTTGACGGTCTGGTCGGTCTCGCCGAAATATTGGCGGCGCTCGCTATGACCGATTACCACATATTCCACACCGCAGGCGGTCAGCATCTCGGCGGAAACTTCGCCGGTATAGGCGCCGCTAGCCTTAAAATGCACATTCTCGGCACCGATCTTAATATTGGAGCCCTTGGTTGCCTCGACTGCGGCAGCGATATCCACATAGGGAACGCAAAGGACCACATCGCAAGCAGCGCCTTCCACCAGCGGCTTCATCTCGTTGATCAAAGCGGTGGCTTCGGCAGGGGTTTTATTCATCTTCCAGTTTCCTGCAATTACATACTTTCTCATTTTAAATTTCTCCTTTTAAGGTGACAAGAATAATTCCAACCTGTTTTAAAAAGGCGGATTTCCGCTCACCCTTCGTTAAAATACTCGCCA
>CALGEL010000047.1 GCA_937881855.1 uncultured Clostridia bacterium
GCGGAACTGCCCAAGGACGAGCAACCCACCCAGCAGACGCCGGAACCGCCGGTGGAGAAGCGGGTATCTTTCTTCGGAGTAGGGGATAATTTGATCCATAACTGCGTGTATTGGCAGGCGGAGCGCAATGCATCGGGGAATGGTTATGAGTTCTTGCCGATGTATGAAAAGATGCGTTCGGATATTGAGTCGGCAGATATTGCTTATATCAATCAAGAGACTGTTTTGGGCGGAACCGAGATCGGTGTCTCTTCCTATCCGATGTTTAATTCCCCGCAAGAATTAGGGCGGGATATGCTGGATTTAGGCTTTGATGTCTTTTCGCTGGCGACCAACCATGCTTTTGATAAAGGTGAGCGCGGTGTTGCCAATACTTATGCCTTCTTCCAAGAACACCCTGAAGCAACCTGTATCGGTATGTATAAAAACGGGGAAGAAAATGTAAAGATTGTTGAAAAAGATGGGGTAAAGATCGCGTTTGTAAACTATACCTTCCATACCAACGGTCTTTCTCTACCTTCCAATAGCGAATATTATGTTCCTGTGGCGGATTATAAGAATGAATGCGCTAAGATGGTTGCCGATGTTCAAAAAGCGGATCAAATGGCGGATTTTGTCGTTTGTTGCGTTCATTGGGGGGATGAGGGTGCAACCCAGCCCAATCAAGTTCAAAAAGAGAGCGCGAAAATTTTGGCGGATGCAGGCTGCGATGTCATTGTGGGTACGCATTCTCATACCATTCAACCGGTGGAATTTATCGATGATACCTTGGTGATCTACTCGCTGGGCAATTTCATTTCTGCGCAGAATAAACCGGTGAATATGATGGGCGGCGCTATTAAGTTTGAATTTGTTCTCAAAGGGGACGAAAAGTCCATTGAGAACGTCAAGTTCGAGCCGTTGATCAATCAATATGAAGGGCGGTTTTCCAATATTCGCATCATTCCGTTCAGAGAATATACCGAGTCTTTGGGCAATAGCCACGGGGTCGATGTATCTTATAATTACTTTAAGAACTTGGCGGAAGAAACAATCGCAGAAGAGTATCTAAATCTTGAATAATAAAAAGGGGCTGTAAAAAACAAATGTTTTTTACAGCCCCTTTTTTGGGGTGCATAAAAAATGTTCGAAACTTTCAAATCAAGCCGTAGGCTTGCCCTTTGCGGTTCGGACTTTTTTTACAGCCCTTTTTAGATTTTCTTAACGCCGAGTGTAACCTTTTCGCCGTTGATATCCCATTCCTTGGAGAATTCAGGCGCAGTTTCGTTGACGTGCAGTTGATCTGCCAGAGTGTTTCCGGCCACTTCGTCGAAATCTTCTTGGAGTAACGCAATGAGTTTGTCATTGCCTGCAATATAGATTTCAATGTGGTCCATCACTTCGAATCCGGAATCCTTACGCATGGTCTGAACCTTCGAGATGATCTCGCGGATGAAACCTTCGCGGATCAATTCATCAGTCAGTTGAATGTCCAGAACAACGGTGTAGCCCTTATCCTTTGCGGTAAAGTAACCTTCTTTTTGAGCGACATTGATCAAAAGATCTTCGGTCTCAAGTTTGACCGTACCGCCGGGCAGGTTCAAAATGATTGCGCCGCAATCATCAAGCTCGGCTTTGGCGGCTGCGCCATCGATTTCGGCCAATGCGGTGCGAATTTCGCCCAACTGTTTGCCGTATTTAGGACCGACAGTTTTGAGTTGGGGCTTAAATTCATAAGCAATAAACTCGCTGAGATTTTCCTTGAAGGAAACTGCTTTGATATTGAGCTCATCCTTGATAATATCAACGAACTCACTGCCAAGTTCCTCGTTGCTTTCGATATACATGCAGGCAAGGGGCTGGCGGTTCTTGCGACCGGAACCGTTTCTTGCAGCACGACCCAGAACAACGACGTTCAGCAGTTTTTCCATATCCGCTTCCAAAGCGGCATCAATGCGGGCCTCATCGACGATGGGGAAGTCGCAAAGATGGATGCTTTCGGGCGCAGTCTTATCAATGGAGCGCACCAGATTTTGATAAATGTTTTCCGCCATAAAGGGAATCATCGGTGCAGCGGTCTTGGCGGTAACAACCAATGCGTGATAAAGGGTCATATAAGCGGCAATCTTATCGTCCGGCATATCGGCGGCCCAATAACGCTCTCTGCCGCGGCGGACATACCAGTTGCTCATATCATCCACAAAGCTTTCCAATGCTCTTGCCGCTTCGGGAATGCGATAGTTTTCCAAGTTGGTATCTACTGTTTTGACCATTGTGTTGAGCTTGGAGAGTAACCAACGGTCCATAACGGTGAGGGTGCAATCGTTCAGATTGTACTTGGAAGGATCAAACTTATCGATATTTGCATAAAGAACAAAGAATGCATAGGTGTTCCAAAGAGTACCCATAAACTTACGCTGACCTTCGATAACCGCCTTGCCATGGAAACGGTTGGGCAGCCAAGGAGCAGAGTTGGTATAGAAATACCAGCGGATGGCATCGGCACCATAGGATTCCAATGCCTCAAAGGGATCGACCGCATTTCCTTTGGATTTACTCATTTTTTGACCGTTTTCATCTTGAACGTGACCCAAAACGATAACGTTTTTATATGGAGCCTTATTAAAGATCAAGGTCGAAATTGCCAGCAGGGAATAGAACCAACCGCGGGTCTGGTCTACCGCTTCGGAAATGAAGTCGGCAGGGAATTGGGATTCAAAGAGTTCCTTATTTTCAAAGGGATAGTGGTGTTGAGCAAAGGGCATGGCGCCGGAATCGAACCAACAGTCGATAACTTCGGGAACACGATGCATTTCCTTGCCGCAGATGGGGCATTTGATGGTGACCGCATCGATAAACGGACGGTGCAATTCGATTTCATCGGGGCAATTATCGCTCAGTTCTTTAAGCTCGGCGATGCTGCCGATGGAATGGAGATGACCGCAATCGCATTGCCAGATATTCAAAGGAGTGCCCCAATAGCGGTTACGAGAGATGCCCCAATCCTGAACATTTTCCAGCCAATCACCGAAACGACCCTTACCGATGCTTTCGGGGATCCAATTGATGGTATTATTGTTGCGGATCAAATCTTCGCGGACATCGGTCATCTTGATGAACCAAGATTCACGCGCGTAATAGATCAGCGGAGTATCGCAGCGCCAGCAGAAAGGATAATCGTGTTCAAACTTGGGAGCATCAAAGAGCAAGCCTGCCTTATCCAAATCGGTCAGAACCATCGGATCGGCATTCTTGACAAAGGTGCCGGCATAGGGGGTTTCTTCGGTCAATTCACCTTTGCCGTTGACCAACTGAACAAAGGGAAGATCGTATTTTCTGCCCACACTGGCATCGTCTTCACCAAAGGCGGGAGCGATATGAACAATACCGGTACCATCGGTCATGGTAACATAATTGTCGCAGGTAATGTAGTGGCCTTTTTTGCCCTGCTTTTCGCAGATGGGCTTGACATAATCGAAGAGCGGCTCATATTCTTTGCGCTCTAAATCGCTGCCGATATATTTTTCCAAAACTTCGTAGGCGGGGGTGTTTTCATCACCCAGCTTGGAAAGGATTTTATCCATCAAGGCTTCGGCAAGATAATAAGTGAATCCGTCTGCGGCCTTGACCTTGCAATAGGTTTCGTTGGGGTTGACGCAAAGGGCAACGTTGCTGGGCAGAGTCCAGGGAGTTGTTGTCCATGCCAGGAAATAGGCATCCTCGCCGCAAACCTTGAAGCGAACGACCGCACTGCGCTCTTTTACCGCCTTATATCCCTGAGCAACCTCGTGGGAAGAAAGGGGAGTGCCGCAGCGGGGGCAATAGGGAACAATCTTAAAGCCTTTATAAAGCAATTTCTTATCGAAAATCTGCTTTAATGCCCACCATTCCGATTCAATGAAGTTGTTATGATAGGTGACATAGGGATCGTCCATATCCGCCCAAAAGCCGACAGTTCTGGAAAAATCTTCCCACATGCCTTTATACTTCCAAACGCTTTCTTTGCAATAGCCGATAAAGGGTTCCAAACCGTATTCTTCGATCTGCTCTTTACCGTCCAGCCCAAGCATTTTTTCCACTTCCAGTTCCACAGGCAGACCATGGGTATCCCAACCGGCTTTGCGGGGGACCATGCAGCCCTTCATGGTGCGGTAGCGGGG
>CALGEL010000048.1 GCA_937881855.1 uncultured Clostridia bacterium
TTAGCGCAAAAAGGGCGATTTTTAAGCGGATTATCACTATGAAACGCCGCCCTTTCGAGCTGTTTTTTTATTAAACCTTTTTTTCCAATTCACGAGCGAGAGTATAGCCCTTGCCGTTTACATTTTTTACTTCGGAAGTGATGATAAATGCTTGGGGATCCAGCTTCAAAATGGAATCCCGAATGGCAGGATACCGCTTAGCATAAATAATGCAAAGCGCTGCCTTTTGGGACTCGTCTGCATAACCGGTATGAATATCCAGCATCGTCAGGCCGACGTCTTGGGCCTCCAAAAGTTCGCGGCGAATCTCTTCATAAAGCGGAGAAATGACAATTAACTGCACCTTCTTGACACCGGAGATAATCGTCCGGTTCACCGTCGCAGATACAAGGCAAATGATCAGCACACTATGTAAAATTCCGTCAAAGCCGGTTAGACATACCTGCAACAAAACGATAAAGATATCAAACACCATCAACGATGTTCCGACGGGGATGCCCTTATACTTATGCAAAATACAGGGGGGAATGTCCATACCGCCGGTCGCACCGCCGGCGCGAATCACAATACCAACCCCAACGCCGATGATCACAGCGGCGAAAAGGGCGCAGATCAACTTCTCTTCGGCAAATATTGTGCCAAGCGGAAGCTGCTCAAAAATTGCCATAAAAATGGGATAAGCGATGGTAGAAAGCAGGGTGCCTGCGGCAAACTTCTTACCCAAAAATGCCCAGCCCAAGAAGAACAAGCTTCCGTTTATAATGGCGTTCAATGCGGACAAGGGCAAGGGTATAAAGGTATGAAGGGCGAGTGCAACACCGTTGGAGCCACCCATCATAAATTCATTGGGCACGATAAAGGCGCAAACAGCAAATGCCAGTAGCGCATTGCCTGCCAGAATACTTAAAATTGCAAAAAGTTTTTTCTTCATAAATGACTCCTCGTATTGGAAAATTGAACCTAGCATATTCTATCTTTTAAAAGGTATTATACCATACTTTTGTCAATTTTCCACCCTTTTTCTTTAATTAGCAAGGTATATTATATATAAAATCCCCCTTGCAATCATTTTTCAAAGAGTGTATAATATAGAACAACATTGATAAGGGGATAAAAATGTGAACATTATATCGCTGATTGTTCTGATTGCGGTGATTGCCGCCGCGTTCATTTTCAAGGTGAACACCGGTCTTGCTGCGATTATGGCATCGTTGGTGCTGGTTTATGCCACCGGTATGCCGGAAAAGTTCATTCTCTCTGCATTCGACAGCAAAATGTTTTTAATGCTGTTCGGAGTAATGTACTTATTCTGCATTGCCCAGGAAAATAAGACGCTGGATGTTTTGGCAAGAAAGGTGCTGACCCTTTGCAAAGGCAACGCAAAGGTGTTTCCCATCATTCTGTTCCTTTTGGGTGCCGTTCTCTCTGCCATCGGTCCCGGCCCCATCTCCATCACTGCCTTAATGGCGGCGATAATTGTCGCTCTGGCAAAGCAGACCGGTTGCACCCCCATCAGCCTGCTGCCTTTCGGCGCGCTGGGTGCTTTTGCCGGCGGTCTTTCTCCCATCACCCCTTCCGGTATTGTGGCGATCACCAAATCAAGTGAAGCCGGCATCGAGAATATGGCGGGTGCTTTGAATTTAAAAATGGCATTGATCAATGCGGTGTTTGCGGCGGTTCTGTATTTCTTCGTATTTAAGTGGCATAAATTTAAAGCCCCCTCCACCACCGAGAGTGTAGGCGAAAAAGTTCCGCCCTTCACCATCAAGCAATGGGCAACTTTGGCCGGCATTGCCGCAGTTGCAGTCATGGCATTTTTAGGATTCAATGTGGGGTTGGCTGCGGTCAGCATTTCTGTCCTGCTCACCATCTTCCGCTGTGCCGACGAAATTGCCGCTCTGAAAAAGGTCTCCTGGGGAACCCTTCTGATGATTACCGGTGTGGGAATCCTAATCTCTCTGGTTACCGAGCTGGGCGGCATCGAGCTGCTGTGTGGCGCTCTGCAAAAATTGGTCGGACCTTCCACCGCGTCTTCCATTATGTGCTTCCTTGCCGGTGTGATGAGTTGGTTCTCCTCCGCCTCCGGCGTAGTAATGCCTACCCTGATCCCCACCGTTCCCGAAATCACCGCTTCTATGGCGGCGGGCAGCGATGTCGTCGTCACGGTGGCTTTGTGCATCGGCGCGCATTTTGCGGCGATGAGCCCCTTATCCAGCTGCGGCGGTTTGATGCTGGCGGCATACTCCTCCTCCGGAGAAACCTCCGCCAAAGAAAACAATCGCACCTTCCTTCAACTCTTCGGCATCTCCGCCGGCGGCTTGGCGTTTGCCACCGTGCTGGCGCTGATCGAAAGCTTGATTCGCGGGCTGCTGGGATAAATACTTATTACAAAAGAAAAACGACGACAGATTTCTGTCGTCGTTTTTTATATTAAATATTTTCAATCTTGATCAGGCTTGTATTGCCGGAAGTTCCGCTGGTGTCGCCGCCCGTTATAATGATCTTATCCCCTTTATCAAGCACCAGCTCCTGCTCGGCGATCTTCTTCGCCGTATAGAACAAAACGTCCGTTGAGCTGAACAGCTCGCACATGGCAGGGATCACACCCCAAGAGAGCGCAAGCCTTCTCCAGGTTCGTTCATCGGTCGTCAAACCGAGAATGGGAACAGGCGGACGGAAACGGGACACCATCCGCGCGGTCATCCCCGAGAGAGAACAAGCAACGATGGCTTTGGCATTCAGGTCGATCGCCATTCCGCAGGTTGCGTGAGAGATGGCGTCGGCGCGGTTCTTTATTTTAAATTCGTTGTTTAAAGTTTCCAGTTTTGTATTAACCTCGCGAAGAGCCGCATCATAAATCAACTGCGGATTACGGATTGCACCCGAATTCACGCTTACCTTATCAGCCCCGCTTTCCAAAACTCTGGAAAAATCGTCAATCGTATTAATGCCGCCTCCAACAGTCAATGGAATAAAAACGTTAGAAGCAGTTTCGCGAAGTATCTCAGCAAAAAGCTTTCTTTGCTCAAAGGATGCAGTGATATCGTAAAACACAAGCTCA
>CALGEL010000049.1 GCA_937881855.1 uncultured Clostridia bacterium
TGCGGAGTATGTGCTCAGCTTTGTAAGTTTGATGCGCTGATCTCACCGAAGGAGGCATAGTGATGAAAAAGAAGTGGTTATCGTTGGAAACCGTTCTCATCTCGAACTCTGGTCATTGTCTGCATGGCAAGAAGAACAAGAATTTATTGATATTATTTTTGACAAATGCAACACCAACTCGAGTTTTCCTGCCGATATATTATTGGTTTTAATTGATTACGTTCCTTGGGATGACCTTGTTTCCTTTGTGGAAAAGGAATACGAAAAGTCATTCAAAAACTATCTTCAATTACCTGCCGACCAAGAGGATAGGGATATAGCATTAAGATATCATTCCTTTGTGGTTGCCATTAAGCTTTTGTTAGGCGATAATGATAACCGAATGACAAGAATAATAAAAGATTGCGGAAAACTATTTGAAGTTAGAAAATGGTTAGAACATAATCCTTTATGGTATCTTAGATTTAATCACTGCAAAGGACAAGAGCATTTCAAAGCATTTCAGAGCATTTCAAAGCATTTACAAAAGAGGCTCGGTTTGGGCATTGCCTTTTGCTTAAATATTTTGAAATTTTACGAAAAAATATGACTTTTTTTGAAGAAATTTATTGACAAACCGAATGGAAGTGATTATATTATAAACTGATATATTATTATTTATAAAGGTTGGGAAAACAGCGTTGAAAAACATTATTGAACTGAAAAACATTCATGTTTCTTTTGACGGCGAAGTGATTTTGGATCACTTTAATTTGGCGATCAAGGATAAGGAATTTGTAACCTTGCTGGGTCCTTCGGGCTGCGGCAAGACAACGACTTTGAGAACGATTGCCGGCTTTGTTCAGCCGCAAGAGGGAAGCGTTTTATTTGAAGGGCAGGATATCAGCAAACTGCCCGCTCATAAACGCCAGGTCAATACCGTCTTCCAGCGGTATGCTCTCTTCCCCCATTATAATGTTTATGAAAACATCGCCTTTGGTCTGCGCATCTCCAAGACCCCCGAAGAAGAGATTGAAAAGCGGGTCAAGGAAATGCTGGCTCTGGTCAATCTCAAAGGCTATGAAGAGCGCAATGTTTCTTCCCTTTCGGGCGGTCAGCAGCAGCGGGTCGCTATCGCGCGCGCTTTGGTCAATAACCCCAAGGTTCTGCTTTTGGACGAGCCTTTGGGCGCATTGGATCTCAAACTGCGCAAGGGGATGCAAAACGAACTTTTGCGGATCCAACGGCAGATGGGTATCACCTTTATCTACGTTACCCACGACCAAGAAGAAGCGCTGACCATGAGCGATACCGTCGTCGTTATGAAAGACGGGCTGATCCAGCAGATCGGCACCCCCGAAGATATTTATAACGAACCCGCCAACCCCTTTGTTGCCGACTTTATTGGCGAAAGCAATATTTTCGAAGGCAAGATGGTCCGCGATTATCTGGTGGAATTTGAAGGGATCGAGTTCCCCTGCGTCGACGCGGGATTTGGCGAAAATGTAGCGGTGGACGTGGTGGTCCGCCCCGAAGATATTGAAATTCTGGATGCGGCGGAAGGGATGCTTTGCGGCACGGTCGAAACCGTCACCTTTAAAGGCGTTCATTATGAAATGATGGTTCGCTCCGATCAGTTCCTTTGGAAGATCCATTCCATCAAATGCCGCGAACCCGGCGATAACATCGGAATGAAGATCATTCCCGAATATATCCACATTATGAAAAAGGAGGCGGGCACCGTAAATTGAAAAAAAGGTTAATTGCGGTTCCATACTATGTATGGGCGGCGGTATTCATCGTTGTTCCGCTTTTGATGATCGCTTATAGCGCCTTTACCGATACCCAAGGCAATTTCACGCTGGACAACATTGTTCAGATCGGGAAATATTGGCCGGTGATGTTGCGCTCGGTGCTTTATGCATTGGTCGCCACCGCCTGCTGCTTGGTTTTGGGCTATCTTTTGGCTTATTTTATGGCGCAACAATCGGAGCGCACCAAGACTTTATTGATGATTTTGCTGATGCTGCCGATGTGGATCAACTTTGTTCTGCGCACTCAGGCGATGCAGGATCTTTTGGATATGATCCAAAATTGGCTGCGGATTGCCGATATCCCCTTGCAAATCAGCAACAACCCCTTTGCAGTCGTTTTGGGGTTGATTTATAACTATCTGCCCTTTATGGTGCTGCCGATCTATACTTCTTTGGAAAAAATGGATCATCGGGTGATCGAAGCGGCGGAAGATTTGGGCGCCAATCGCTTCAATGTTTTCCGCAAGGTCATCTTGCCGCTCACCATGCCCGGCATCGGCAGTGGTGTCATTATGGTGTTTGTTCCCACCATCTCCACCTTTGTTATCTCCGAAAAGCTGGGCGGCGCCAAGCATAACCTGATCGGTAATGTCATTCAGGAGCAGTTCTTGCAGGTTTATAACCCCAATGTCGGCGCGGCGATCAGCTTGGTGATGCTGGTGCTGATCCTCTTTATTCTGATCATTTTCAGCGCGCTGGATGAGGAGACGAAGGAGGGGCTGCTATGAGAAAGTTTTTCGAAAAAAGCTATATGGCGCTGATCTTCGGTTTCCTTTATCTGCCAATCGCTTATCTGATCTTCTTTTCCTTCAACGAAGGCAAATCCAAGGTCATTTTCAGCGGATTTACATTGAAAAATTATGTAAACCTATTCCACGATGAAGAAATTATGCAAGCGCTTCTCAACACGCTGATTATTGCGACGATCGCATCGGTGGTTGCGACCATCATCGGAACGATGGCGGCCATCGGTATTCAGCGGCTACGCAAATGGCAGCGCAATGCCATCATGAATGTGACCTACATTCCCGTCTTAAACCCCGATATTATCACCGGTGTTTCGCTGATGCTGCTCTTTTCCATCTTTGGCATCACCTTAGGCTATGGGCCGGTGCTTTTGGCGCATATTACCTTCAATATCCCCTATGTCATCCTGGCGGTCATGCCCAAGCTGCGGCAGGTGGATTCCTCCATCTACGAAGCGGCAATGGATTTAGGCGCCTCCCCTGCCCTTGCCTTCCGCAAGGCGGTCTTGCCCCAGATTATGCCCGGCATCATCTCCGGCTTTATGATGGCGCTCACCCTTTCGGTGGACGATTTTGTCATCACCTTCTTCCTGAAAGGTGTGGAGGTGGAAACCTTGGCGACGATGATCTATTCCACCACCAAAGTCCGCATCGATCTTTCGATGAATGCCCTTTGCGGTGTGATGGTATTAGTTGTTTTGATTATTTTGATCCTTGCCAACCTTCCCCAAAAGAAGGCAGGCAATAAAAAAAGAGAGGAACGCATCTGATGAATCGAACCAAACGCTTGATTGCTCTGGCGGCGGCAGTTGTTCTGCTGATCCTGCCTTTGAGCGGTTGCAAGCAATATGAGCCCAACGAAGTTTTATATGTTTATAACTGGGGCGAATACATGGATGAGACGGTCAACGATCTTTTCGAGCAGGAGACCGGCATCAAGGTCATTTATAAGATTTACGATAATAACGAATCGATGTATGCCGTTGTCAAAAATGCGCCCGGCACCTACGACATTGTCTTCCCTTCCGACTATATGGTCGGGCGGATGATTGCCGAGGATATGCTGGAACCCATCAATTTTGACAATGTTCCCAACTTCCAATACATCATGAATGATTTTAAAAATCTGAATTATGATGCAGAAAACCAATATTCCGTTCCCTATACTTGGGGAATGGTGGGTCTGCTTTATAACACCAAGATTATTAAGGAAACGCCGAAGAGCTGGGATGCCCTTTGGGATGAGCAGTATCAAGGGCGGATCTTGATGTATAATAACTCCCGCGACACTTTGGGAATTTCTCTTCTGCGCAACGGCCACTCTTTGAACACCCTGAATGAAGCGCAGCTGCGGGCCGCAAACAAAGAGTTGATCAAGCAAAAGGATCTCCTGCAAGCCTATGTTTCGGATGATATCTTCGGCAAGATGGAAAGCGGCTCTGCCGCCCTCTGCCCCGCCTATGGCGGCGATGCCATCTCGATGATGGAGGAAAACCCCGACCTTGCCTGCGTCTTCCCCAAGGAAGGCACTAATCGTTTTATCGATTGCGTCTGCATTGTGAAAAATTCGCGGAATAAGGAAGCGGCGGAAAAATATATCAATTTCCTTTGCCGGCAGGACATTGCCGAAATGAACCGCGATTTTACCGCCTATTCCACTCCTCAGCAGCAGGTCTACGATGCGCTGCCCGAGGAGATCAAAAATGATCCCATTGCCTATCCCGATGCGGAGATCATCCAAAAATCGGAAGTTTACAGCCACCTGCCCCAAGAGACCTTGGAACTTTATAATTCCCTTTGGAATGATCTGAAAAACAAATAAAAGGTGTGTTTAATGAACTATTACGAATATATTGAATTCAACGGTGCAAAACTGTTCACCCTTATTTTCCTGCCCAAAGCGGAAGGGAAATTCCCTGTGGTCATCCAGCGTTGCCCTTATGTCAAAAAAAGACCGGAGCAAGAGGAATGCGACCGCCGAGAAATGAAGCTCAAAAAATGGTTGGACAACGGCTATGCGGTGGTCTATCAGCATTGCCGCGGCTGCGGTTCGAGCGAAGGGGATTTTATCCCCCATATCAACGAACGCGCAGATTCCTTAAATCTTTACGATTGGGTACGCAACCAGCCTTTTTATAACGGCGAACTTTATCTTGTCGGTACCAGCTATACCTCTTTTGTCCATTATGCGGCCGCGCCCTATGCCGAAGATATCAAGGGGTGTGTCTTTAATGTTTGCGATACCACTCTATACAACGGGTTCTATCGCAACGGTCTTTATAAAGCCAGTCTGCACGGCAACTGGTTTGTTTCAAATTATAAAAAGAACAGCGGAAGAAAATGGAATTATACAAAAAATTCCTTTAATACTCTGCCCTTTTCGGATTTTTCCAAGATTGTCTTTGATGAGTCGGTGGAAACCTTTGATGAAGTCCTTCTGCATCCAAAAAAGGACGATCCCTTCTGGCAGACCCGCAACGGCGGAGTCGATGCCTTAGACGCATTGCAAAATGCCGATATCCCCATTCTTTTAACCACCGGCTATTACGATATTTTTACCGGCGGAATTTACGATATGTGGCATTCTTTGGACGAAAAAACCAAAGCGAAATCGGCTTTGGCGGTGCATCCCTATGGGCACGACGGAAAAAGCAACGGGCATCCCGTCGAATTCGAAAATGCCATGCTGACCGAAACCTTCGGCGAATATGATCTTCTTTGGCTCGATGCCATCCGCCAAAATAAAAAGCCCCCCTTTAAGCAAGGGCAGATCACCTATTATAAGACCTTTGAAGATGCATGGGGAGAAACACCCGCCTTCGATACCGCAACCCAAACAAAGCGGATCCCCTTGGGAGAAGGTGCGGTCACCTATCGCTATAACCCCTATGATCCTGCATCCTTTAAGGGCGGTCTTTCCACCGCTTCCGGCGGAAATCATTGGCAGGATCCCCCCAATTCACGCTACGATATTATCTCGCTCTTCACCCCCGAATTTGATGAAGATACCGCCATCTTCGGCAAGATGCGTGCCAAATTGAAGGTGCGTTCCACCTGCGAAGATACCTGCTTTTATATTCGTCTTTCTCTCTGCAAAGAGCAGGGCGATTACGGACTGCGAGACGATATCAATCAGATCTCCAATTTTGATTTGAACTATATTCCGAACACCGATTTGGAGATGGATTTTTCCTTCGACGAACACGCTTTTATGGTGAAAAAAGGCGAAAAACTGCGGATCGATATTTCTTCTTCCAATCTTCCCCATTATGTTCGCCACACCAACCAAAAGGGGCTGTTTTCAGAGCAAACAACTGCGAAAATTGCCGATAACACCGTCCTTTTGGATGAAAGCTATATTGAACTACCCATTAAATAAAAAAACACCCGCCGCGGCGGGTGTTTTTTTTATTAAATATAATCTTCAAAATAAACATTGGGAACTTTAAAGACTTTTCCGTTCAGATAGGAAAGGAAATGATCTTGGGGGAGTTTAAATTCCAGCGCATAAGCATAAAGGGCTTGATGGCGGAAGGGATTGCCCTTATTGGCGCCCCCATTGCCATACTTCATATCCCCTGCCACCGGATGCCCTTCAAAGGCCAAGTGGGCGCGGATCTGATGGGTTCTGCCGGTGACCAATTCGATCTCCAACAGCGATAGGCCGTTGCCTTCCCGCAACACCTGATAGCGGGTGATGATCTCCTTAAAGCCTTCCCGATTTTCCTTAGATACCTGCACCATATTCTGATTGGCATCCTTTTTCAGATAGGCCTTTAAGGTGGCTTGCTTGCGAGTAAGATGACCCAGCACCAATGCCAAATATCGCTTTTCCACCTGCCGGTATTTCACAATCTCGTATAGCGCTCTGCCTGCCTTGGCATTTTTGGCGACGATGACGATCCCGCCGGTATTTTTATCCAAGCGGTTGCAAAGAGCAGGGGTGAAAGAGGCTTCCCCATCGGGGTCATAATCTCCCTTTTGATAAAGATAAAGCAAGATATGATTGATCAAAGTATCGCGGCTGCCGTGGTCGTCGGCATGGACAGGCACACCCGCTTTTTTATCCACCAGCATCAGGTTCTCATCTTCATAAACAATGGAAAGATTGGGCTGATAGGTAATGGAGCGGAAATCACTTTTCTTCTCGGTGAAGAACTCATCGTTGATATACATTTCGACGATATCGCCCTCCGCCAAGCGGGTATTGCCCTCGGCGCGCTTGCCGTTGACCTTGATGGATTTCTTCCGCAAATATTTATACATCAGCGAAGGGCTTAAATTGCCCGCCACCTTTTGAATAAAGCGGTCCAAGCGTTGTTCCGCATCATTTCTTGTTATCTCAAATCGTTTCATTTAAACTTCCATATCATAGATTTATAGCGAGGTTTTTTGGTCAAGATCAGAGTGAACAACACCCAGCGGATGGGATCGACTCTGCGGAAAAGTTTGCGATCCAATGCTTCGACAAATTCTGCCACCGCGTTGCGTTCTTCTTCCTCCATCTCTTCGCAACCAAACAAGCCTTTTTGCAGGATAGGAACGATGGGCTTCATCGGCAACGGAGCAAGTTCCAGATTATCCACTCTTTGGGCAAAGGATTCCAGAAGCTCCCCTTCAAAGAATTTAAAGCCACGCATCTGCATCATACGCAGAATGATGAAATAGCCCACCTGCACACCCTCGGTCGCAGGGAGGGTACGCATCTTTTTCAGCTGACTGCGGTGCAGATACCACAATCCGCCGACCACCGCCGCCAAAAGCAGCAGCAATACCAAAATTTCAATCAGCAACAACCACCATCCGTCTGCCTTCTTTAAGTCGGGCAAAAGAGTGGGGCGGTTTTGCTCTTCCTCAATGGGATCGGTTTCAATGGGGTCGGGGATGACATCATACATAATGATCCCATCCGGCTCGACATATTCTATTGTGACATCTTCCTCGCTTACCTCAGGCTCCAGCCCTTGATCCGAAAGATCCAGCAGATAATAATTGCGCTCCACCCCAAATCCCGGGGTAGGCTCAAAGGAGACCCAGCCCAAGCCATCAAAATAAACTTCCACCCAAGCATGGTAGTCCCTATCGTAGATCTGCGCACTATATTGATCCAGATCGTCCATCTGCGGTTGCACATAATAGCCGGTGACCACCCGCGCGGGGATACCGATACTGCGGAGCATCGCGGTCATTGAAGAAGCAAAAAGGGTGCAATAACCATCCTTCTTTTCATTCTGATAAAGGAAATATTGGATCTGGTCGAGAGCAGACGCAGGGGTTCCGTCCTCGCGGGAAAGTTTGCGGCGGTCTACCGAATAGGTATAATTCTCTCGGAAGTAGCGTTCGATCGCCTGCACCTTTTCAATCTTATCGTCATAGCTTTGTGTGATGCGCTGGGCATCCTTCAATACCATATTACGCAGTCTGGCGGGCAGGGTGGTATAGTATTTCCTTACAATGAAGCTATAAACAAATTCATTGCTAAGGTATGTATCCTTATTGGCATTTTTTCTCCGTAGGCTCAAATACGCATCCTGATTTGCTTGGAATTTATTCAAAAATTCATTGACGGTCAGCATGGGAGAGACCACCGAGAAGGAATAAGTGCGATCGGAGGGCTTTTTGAGATACATCAACGATGTATCTGCCACCTTCTCTATTTGGGTATATTTACCGGAAGGAGCTGTATCGGCCGTTCCACCCGGCAACCCAAGGAAGTTGCTTGCCTTATATTGGGGACGAACGGTGACGGTATCGTTGACATACCCTTCCACCTCCGCATCCACAAAATCCAAATTCGCAGTCTTGGGATCGCCGCTGGGTGCGGTCAATTTCAGATACTCATAATATTGGGTATACTCATTAAAGCCGCTTCCCAGATTAGATTTTAAAAGTTCTTCATAACTCTTATCGGCTGCCGTCCACCCTTCGTCGGTAATCGACATCGTCGGCCGATAGCGCAGGTAGACCGGCAGGTCGGTGGTGGTGGCGACCTTTGCCACCTTCAACCGCCGCCAGCGCGGTACTTCAAGGCTTAATGCTTCGCCATCTTCCATATAACCTGCTACATTCAGGTTCTTTTCGTAGGTCTCGGCAAACACCAAATTCATCGCATCTTCCGCCAGCATATCAATGGATTGGCGGACCTTTTCCATCTGAACAATGGGGCGGGAATAGATAAAGCAAGCGGTACCGATGGTAATGAGCAGCACCACCGCGGTCACCACCATACCGAAGTTTCCGCTTTGCGAAGCAAAGGCCAACCGCTCCTTGGCGGTATATTTCTTTCGGGCCTTTGGGGCTTTTTTGCCCTTTTCTTTCTTTTCTTTTTTCTCTTTTTTAGGCTTTTTCTCTTTGGTTTTAGATAAGGCTTGGGTTAGACTCTGCCCATAGCAGCCCACCACCGCCGAAAGGAAAACGCTGAAAGCAATATAATGGGGAACAATTCCGTAAAAGAAAAACGGAACCAGCAATGCACCCGGCACCAAAAAGGATGCAATCGGCGGAATTCTGCGAAACAATGCCAACGCAAAGAACAACGATACCACCAGCGATAAGATAATAATCGCCGTATAGAAATGCCGCTGCAACACCGCCGGGGTTTTGAGGATATCGGTGATATCCAACGTCATATAATCTTTATAATCGGAATAGTTAGGCTGACTGGCCAGCAGATGCACTGTATAGTTATAGCACACTTCTAATGCGCGCCAAAGGGATCGGTAGAGCGGGAAAGAAACCTTCCAAAACAGCAGCGAAAGACCGCCGATACCGCCCAAAATGGCGAAGAAGACCCGCTTATACCAGACCATCAAAATCATCAAGCCGAAGGCGATCGCCGCTATCGGCAAGATGATCAGCAGGTGGATATTCATATCCAAAGCGGTGGTATTGCAGAACAAGTACCCCACCAGACCAACATACAAAAGCAAAATTTCCAGCAGAATTCCTCCTGCCACGCTGCTTTCGTTCATCCGCATCTGCGCGGGAACATAAATAGGCTTGGAGCGTTTACTCATTCTTCAACACCCCCTTCCAATTCTTTTAAGGTAATCAGCTTCATCCGATGATTGCAAGCCTCTTGCTCCGGTCGGATGACAAAGAATTGCAGATCGCAATTAACACTGCGCATATAAGGGCGCAGGCATTTTTCCAGATCTTCCGCCGGCATCGAGCTGACGATATAGAGCGCACCGCCCTGCAACGAAGAAAAATCCAATTCGTGCAACGATTGCATCAGACCGCCCTTTTCCATCATCGGAACCATCGCGAAGGTTTCGGTCGCCTCGATCTGTTCTTCGATCGAAGAGATCGTCTGGGTATGGAGAAAGCTATCGTAGGAGGGGTAGCCCAGCATTGTATGTACCCCTTGCTCTGTCAAAAGATTGCTGATTTCAAGCACAACTTCCACCACACCGTCGGTCAGGCGGCGGTTGAGCAAGCGATCTTCTTCATAGGGGAAAAGGTCGGCAAGCACCATCACATTTTTGCGGGAATTTTCCCAATAGGTCTTGACGATCATTTTGGAAAGGCGGGCGGATAACTTCCAATGGACATTCCGCAAGGTATCGTATTCATTAAATTCACGAATACCCGAAAGATCGCCGTTGTTCTTGGTCTCTCTGCCGCCGGCGGTCACAGTATTTTCCTGCTCCTGCGGGCTGGATTTCAAGGAAAGATCCAAATGCAGATTGCGGGGAGATGCGGTGATATAGGATTTGCGGGCAATCTTTCGCCGAATACGGAACAAACGCATAAAATCATAAAATTCCACCCAATCGATCCCCACTTTATAGATACCGCGGGTATTAAATAGGATTGGGATTTCCAAAATACTTGTACCAAAAGCACGGTAATGAGCGACCGTATAGCCCTTCACCGCCGCGTCCCCTTCGGGATTGGATGCGGTGATACCGAATTTCATCATCGGCAGCATCAATGGGGTCTTGCTATCGATCTGCACCTTCATGACCGTCTTTTCCATCCGGCGCACCTTGGCAGGCGCCGGAACGGTGCGAATTTTGACCAATGCCAAGCTGATCAGAAGGCAAAGAAGGGAGATGAGCGGAAGCAAAAGCACCACCGCCAATGTAAACAGCGAAATGGAATCATACAGCGCCTGAGAGAAGATAAACGCTGCGATCAATAACGCCAGATATGTCAAACGAGAACTTACCATAGTTTTAAGATTTCCTTCTTATTTCACAATCGGTGCTTTGACTGTATCTTTCAGCTGCTCCAAAATGGCAGAGGCCGTCAGCCGCTCCATTCTGGCTTCGGGCGCCAGCATCAAGCGGTGGGAAACGATGGCATCATACATCTGCTCCACATCGCGGGGAATGACATAGGAACGCCCTTCCAGTACAGCAGCAGCACAAGCGGCACGCATCAACGCCAAGGAGGCGCGGGGAGATGCCGCCAAAGAGATCATGGCGTTTTGGCGGGTGGCACAGACCAGATCTACAATATATTGCTTCACTGCATCATCCACATGGATCTCTTCGGTCGCCTTTTGCAGCACCAAAATTTCTTCGGGAGAAGCAACCGCTTCCACAGTCTCCATCGGATCGGTACCATGGCGATCGCCGATGATCAACGCTTCCTGATCGGCGGTGGGATAGCCCATAGAAGACTTCATTAAAAAGCGGTCCAGCTGAGCTTCGGGCAAGGGATAGGTACCGATATAGCCCAAGGGGTTTTGAGTCGCCACCACCATAAAGGGCTCGGGCAATTTATAGGTAACACCGTCGACGGTAACCTGACGCTCTTCCATCACTTCCAGCAATGCGGATTGGGTTTTGGGCGAAGTACGGTTAATTTCATCGGCAATCAAAATATTGGTCATACAAACACCGGGCTTATAGACAAACTCACCGGTCTTCCCATCGGGCGCAGTAAAGCCCGAAATATCGGTCGCCATAACATCGGGGGTAAACTGCACACGCTTGACATCCAAGCCGGTGGCACGCGCCATCGCAACCGCAGCGGTGGTCTTACCCACACCGGGAACGTCCTCGATCAAAATATGACCCTTGGAAAGCAAAGAGATCAAAAGCAGACGCAACTGCTCATCCTTACCGATGATGACCTTCTTCATCTCCCCCAGGATCTTATCGCATAACCGTTTTTTCATTTCCATATTTTGCAAGTTTTCCATTCTCGTTCTCCTTATATTCAATAATATATCAATTTAATAGTAATAAATATTTATATTAATTGCAAGCACTTTTACAGTCTATTAAAACAATTTGGTAATTTAAACAAAAAATACTCTTTAAGATTGGTTGTTTTGTCCTTGACAAGCCCGAATTTTGTGGTAAAATAATTAGTAAGTTAACTAATTAATTTAGGAGGGTTACTCTTGAGAAAACGAAGAATTGAAGACGCTCCCCTTTCTCTTTTGGTCAATCATATTTCCAAAATGTTTGATGATCGGATGCGGCAAAAGTGCGAAGCGGCCGGCATCGGTGAAAGCTGGAATAAAGTTCTTTTTTATTTAAAGCATAATGACCCGATGACCCAGCTGGAGCTGGCAAAACGCACCCATCTCTCCGCACCTTCCATCTCGGTAACGCTGCAAAAAATGGAAAATGCAGGACTGATCTTTCGTCGGCCTAATCCCAAGGATCAACGCGCAACCCTTGTATACCTGACAGAGCAAGGTTATATGACAGACCGCAAAGTCATCCGCCTCACCCGAGAGACCGAGCGAGAACTATTAAAGGGCATCAGCAAGCAAGAACTGACCACCGTCCTACCGCTTTTACTTCGTATGTATCGAAATCTTACCGAAAGTTCTGAAAATATCTCTTAATAACTGTTGACGAAAATTGCATTTTCTTATAAAATAGTTATATTATCAATATGGAGGCAAAAACCATGCTTTATCAAAGCACCCGCAACAAAAATCTTACCGCCACCGGTCCGCAGGCGATCCTGAGCGGCATCGCGCCGGACGGCGGGCTTTATATGATCCCCGATTTTTCGGCAATTTCTTTGGATTGGAAGGCGCTTTTGGATTTGGATACCATTCCGATGGCGGCCAAGATCCTGCAAGCAATTTTGCCCGATTTCAGCCCCGAAGAGATGGAAGAACTTTCCAAAAAAGCCTATTGCGGTAAATTCGAGACCGAAGATCTCACCCCCCTTGCCAAGGTGGGCAACCGCTATGTTTTGGAACTGTTCCGCGGGCCGACCAGCGCCTTTAAAGACGTGGCACTTTCGATGCTGCCCCAGCTGATGACCGCATCCAAGGCAAAGACCGGTATGACCGAAGAGATCGTCATCCTTACTGCCACCAGCGGGGATACCGGCAAGGCGGCGCTGGAAGGGTTCCACGATGTGGAAGGTATCCGCATTATCGTCTTCTTCCCCAATAACGGTGTCAGCGCGGTGCAAAAAGCCCAGATGGTCACCCAAAGCGGCAATAACGTTCTGGTTGCCGCCATCAACGGCAATTTCGACGATGCCCAAACCGGTGTTAAAAAGACCTTTGCGGCGGCTGCCGATGCCGATCTTAACGGAATTGAGCTTTCTTCTGCCAACTCCATCAATATCGGTCGTTTAGCACCGCAGGTCGTCTATTATTTTAAAGCCTATGCCGATCTGGTGCGGGAGCAGACCATTAATGTGGGCGATGAAGTCTCCTTTGTGGTCCCCACCGGTAATTTCGGCGATATTCTGGCAGGTTATTTTGCCAAAAAATTGGGCTTGCCTGTCAAAAAATTGATCTGTGCTTCCAACGAAAATAAAGTATTGACCGACTTTTTGGAAAAGGGTCTCTACGACCGTAAGCGTCCCTTCTATAAGACCACCTCTCCTTCGATGGATATTCTGGTTTCCAGCAATTTGGAGCGTTTACTCTTTATGGCAAGCGGTGGCGATAGTGAGTTGGTCGCCGATCTGATGAAGCAACTGAATGAGCAAGGAAACTATCAAATTCCTGCAAAGATGCTGCAAAAGATCCAAGAAGAATTCGGTGCAGGGTTCTGCGACGATGCCAAGACCGCCGAATACATTGCCAAGGTCTGGAAGGACTACGGGTACTTAATGGATACCCATACCGCTGTCGGCTGGGCGGTCAGCGAAGAGTATGTCAAGGATGCCGCCGAGCCGGTGATCGTTCTCTCCACCGCTTCCCCCTTTAAGTTCCCCCACGCGGTTCTCTCGGCATTGGGCGAGACTCCCGCAGAGGACGAATTTGATTGCCTGACTCAATTAGAAGCTTTGAGCGGTCTGCCGATTCCTAAAAATCTGGCAGGGTTGAAAAATGCCAAGGTGCTGCACGAAACAGTCATTGAAAAGGATGATTTGGTGGACTTTGCCTTAAATCAAGCTAAAAAGTTTTATTAAAAAAATCCTCTGCACAAAGGGCGGCGTTTCATAGTGATAATCCGCTTAAAAATCGCCCTTTTTGCGCTAAA
>CALGEL010000050.1 GCA_937881855.1 uncultured Clostridia bacterium
GGCCTGAATAAGGAACTGCCGGTCGGCGCAATCGACTGGAAGGGCGCTCCCTGGGATCCCGCCAAGTTCGATAAGAGCGATAAGTCCACCTGCGCGGCTCATCCCAATAGCCGCTTCACCGCTCCCGCCGAGAATTGCCCCTGCATCTCCAAGGAGTTCAATAACCCCAACGGTGTACCCATCGATGCGATTGTTTTCGGTGGCCGCCGCGCCAAGACCGCTCCGCTGGTATATCAATCCTTCGATTGGAACCACGGCGTGTTTGTAGGCTCCATTATGGCTTCTGAGACCACCGCTGCTGCCGCAGGCGCTGTCGGTGTTGTCCGCCGCGATCCCATGGCTATGCTGCCCTTCTGCGGCTATAATATGGGCGATTATTTTGCACACTGGATTGCAATGGGCAAAAAGATCCCCAACGCGCCCAAGATCTTCAACGTCAACTGGTTCCGTACCGACGATGAAGGCAACTTCATCTGGCCGGGCTTTGGCGATAACCTGCGTGTTCTGATGTGGATTTTGGACCGTTGCGCCGGTAAGGCAGACGCGGTCGAGACCGAGATCGGCTACCTGCCCAAGGCAGAAGATATCAATATCGAAGGTCTTGATGATATTGATCTGGATACCGTCAAGGGCTTGCTCTCTGTTGATAAAGATCTTTGGAAAGAAGATATCGAAGGTATCAAAGAGTTCTATGCGAAGTTTGATGAGTTCGATACTTTACCCGCAGAACTGAAAGAAGAGCTTACCAAATTCGAAAAACGTTTAGACGCTTGAATTTCGCGCAGACCAACTAAATAAGGAAAGAACCTGCTTCGGCAGGTTCTTTTTTATGTTTTTCTTGCCTCGCCGTAGCGTCAAAAGAAACGGCAACCGCTCCGATTTCTCTGACGAGAAATAATCCGCTAATGCTGTTTCTTTTTCCTTAACCCCACAAAATCATTGGATTTTGCGGGGGCCCTTGTATCGCCGTCGGCAAGAGAAAACGAAAATCTCATCACATTTGAATGGTTTATAGATTAAGCGTATATAAAACAATAAAATCCGTTCCCTTCGGGGAACGGATTTTTTCATTTATTTATGCGAAGCATAACATCGTTTGCCCCATCGGGGCAACATCGTTCGGCTTTGCCGCCATCGTTTGGCGCAGCCAACATCATTAAATAATAAGGCACCTTCCGCAAGGAAGGTGCCTTTTTGGTCATTTTATTGCATTATTGCAATGCATCCAGACTGGCTTTCAACCAACGCTCAACAATTTCATAAACATCGTTGACATCGATGGTGTAATCCTCAAAGTTTTCGCCGTCTGCCAAGAAAGCATTGGCATTTGCTACGTTGATGGTAGAACGCTCGGCTTTGCCTGCAGCGACATACAATGCGCTCAGAGCATCGCTCAGAGTCAGAGTATTGTCGCCGTCTGCGTCGCCATTGACACCGTCGAGAGTAATATCAACAACAGCAGATTCTGCATTGGTGATCTCTGCGTTATCGGTCGCCTTTGCATTGGTCATCTCAACCATGAAGGTGCCGCCAATCGCAGTAGCGGGAGCAGCATTGAGCGTAACAGTTACAGTAGCAGCAGTTGCCTTATAGACACCGCCTTCTTCGTTAGCACCCACAACATTCTTGATGGAGTAACCACCGGTGATGGTGAAGGTCAGATCGGCAGTTGCCAGATTGGCGGGCAGGGTGACGATGATATTACCTTCAGCGCCGGGCTTCAAGGAGATGCCCTCAGCAGAAACAGTACCAATGTAACGATAGTGTGTCTCTTTGCAATTGTCGTTTGTACATCCCTGTACCTCTTTTGTATCGTCTTCAGCATCTGCTTCCCAGTTGCCGCCCCAAACGTGATCAGGGGAGATAGAGGACGGAATTTCGACATTTGCTCTGCCGCAGCAGGTATATTCATAATAATCTGCAACTTTACAATTGTTTGTTTCTACACGATTGGCGGAGCAAGCAGCGGTCTTGGTTGCGGAACACTCAGAGCAAGCAGCCGAGTGAGTGGCAGCGCCGGTTTCGTTGTTTGCATCGTCGTTGGCAGCCCAAGCCGACAGAGTGCAATTTGCGGTTCCCAATTCCTCTTCGCAAGCGGCACAAACAATCTTGTGAGTATGATTTGCAACATCTTCGATTGCAACTGCTTTTGTTTCAGTATGCTCGCAAGGAGCAGCAACTGCAACTGTGATGGTTGCATCGCCGGTGATATTATATGTAGTGCCGTCCTCATTCAGAGGAACTTCGGTTTCGCCGACGGTAACTTTAATATTGTCTGTAAGTCCAAACAATGCCTTTACATCAACAGCAGAGCCTGAGTTGGCATATTTGATTACATCGTCATCTTCTGCGACATCGTAAGTATACTTTACAATGCGGTTCTTGTTGGAGCCGAGAGGAGAAATCTTTCCGTCCTTTATAAGGAAGTAGACGGGCGTTTCGGCAGAGGTATTGGTGGTGCTGGAGTTAATTTTCCAAGCCAATTCTTCGGCGGACACAGCGAACAGATGAGCAGTATCCGAAGCTTCGGTACCGGCAGTGTATGTTTTTTCAGTAACAACGGCACGATGAGTATGCTCTGTTCCGGAAAATACATCGGCTTTATCGGGAATGGCGGCTTTCTTCACGCCATATGCATCCTTGATCTTGCCACTTTCTATGGCTTTTTCATATGCTGCATTTCCGGTTGCGTAACCGAAGAGGAAGGTGTTGACACCGGTGGTGGTTTCTTGGGTGTTTACAATGATGTTAGAACCTGTAAAGTACATGCAAGCAGGTTGCTTATGAGCGCCGTAAACACCGTATGCAAGGTTTACACTGTTATCGGTGACTGCCTCTGTTTTGAGCATCTTGCCGGTAAAAATAAAGCCATTCACCGCAATCGGCTTCTTGTTGTACTTGTAGAAGTTTTTAAAGGTGCCGATCAATCCGCAAAAATGCGCGTTTGCGGGCGCTTTAAGTGTTGCCGCGGACCATACTTTGGTGAAAGAAGGCTGGGAATTTGGACTACCATATACACAACCAAAGCTCGATACGCTGCCCAAGATATCAGAAACCGCTGTCTCGATCGTTCCGCTATGGATACCAAAATCATTAATCTTAGCAGAGCCAAGGAATCCAAACAGGCCGACAGAGCCGACCATGTCGCCGGCTACACCACTATCATTACTATAATAAGTGGCACTGGTAGCCGTTAGTTTGATATATACATTCTGAAAACCAAAGCCATGGCCATAGAGGGCGCCTTCAAAAAGTCTTTTGTCCCGAGCGCCAAAGGGCAACCGTGCAACATTGCCAAAATCAATGTCGTTGGTCAAATGGAAGTTATAACCTTTAAAACACATGCCCATTCCACTTTGCTCAGTGACATATACACCATCGATTGTCTCTGCCACTGCAAGGGCATCCATCGCATCCCAGTCCGCCACTTCGGTAATGGACCAGTTTTTTTGTCCATTATCTTTCGTATAACCCGCCGCTGCATATGCCTCGTGGTAGGCAAAACGGGGGAATGCTTTTTCGAGATTTTCGCCGGGGTTCTTGGCATCAAATTCGATCCAGTTGGAGACAGCCTCTGCGCCTTCCTCGCCGGCAACGTAAATGAGGGGAGCGTCTTGCTCTGCAGCTGCTTTCAGATCTGCAGCGGTCTTGCCTTCAACTAACTCGCCGCCCACAAATAAGGCCGATAAGTTAGGCGCGTTTGTTGCGGGTTCGTTGATATCGGCGAGCACTGCTTTATAGGCCTCGATAGCAAAAGCCAGCGCAGCAGCCTCATCGCTTGCGCTTGCAGGGATAATAAAGCAAGCCAGCATCGATACCAGCATCGCAACAGTCGCCAAGATCGAAAGGATTCTTGTTTTTGTTGTGATCATAGTCACATCCTCCTTAAATTTATTGGTTTTTCGTGTTTTGAGGCACCAAACCAGTATTATGCCTTTATTATAATGAAGTGACTCAATTTTGGAAATTACCTTATGTGGTTTTTTTCACACAATTTGCATACATTTGGCTGTTTTTTCGGTTTTTTTCAAATTTTCCGCCCCTTCTTTGATAAATCTATACAAATATGGAAGGAAAACGGTCGCCCTGCGGGCGAATGATGTATGCCTTTGGCATAATGATGTTTGTGATGCAAAACGATGTGCACCGTTGGCGCAACGATGTTGCCTTGCGGCAAACGGCGGGAAGGGAAACCCTTCCCCTACAAATAAAATTGAGGTTGCTTCGTAGGGGCGGGGTTTCCCCGCCCGATAGGGTGATGGCGGAACGATGGTTGCGATGCAAAACGATCCAAGGCTCCCTTGTGCAAAGGGGGCTCCCGCGAAGCGGGTGGAGGATTGGCGTGTTGGGGTTAAAACAATCCCTCCGTCATTTTCTTGCGAAAATGCCACCTCCCTTTACACAAGGGAGGCTGTGTGTCGTTGCTTTTTTGCAGTTTTTGTATAGATTTATCAAAAGAGAAGCAAGAATTTTAAAAAATTTCAAAAAAATATCCAAAAGTATGCAAATTGTGTGAAAAAAACCACATAAGGTAATTTCAAAAAATGCGACTCTTCTTTATAATGAAGGCATAATGCTGGTTTTGTATCTGCAAATATGCAAAATCAATAATTTTTAGGAGGATGTGACTTATGATCACAACAAGAACAAGAATCCTTTCGATCTTGGCAACTGTTGCGATGCTGGTATCGATGCTGGCTTGCTTTGTTATTCCTGCAAGCGCAGAGGGTAATGACCCGATCTTTGAGCAAGTGCTTGCAGACATCGCTAATAAAGAAAGCACACAGTTGTACCAAGCATGGAACAGCGGCACTGCGTATGCGGATCTCCTTACGACCGCTGCGTCTGAAGCTGGGACAACGCAGTATACTTGGATTACATTTGATCCTGATGATCCCGGCGAAAATCTTGAAAATGCGTATCCTCGCTATGCCTACCATGAAGCATACGAGGCGGCAGGCTATCCCGGAGATCATTGGTCCATCTCCCACAAGGATGACTGGGATGCGATGGATGATGTCGCAAAAGCGGATACGTCCGTTTATGTTGATGCTAACGGCAAGTATTTTGAAGGTATCACCTTCCATTTGACCAACGATGTTGATTTTGATGACACTCCCGGTGATAGTACCTCGAACGTGGGCACCAAAATGTTGCCCTTAGGCGCTATGGACGGAAGAATTTTTTCCGGAACCATCAACGGTCACGGTTACGGCTTTACGAATATATATGTATATGTAGCAACTAAGGACGTCTACAACAAAACGAATAATCCTGACAAAACCTATTACAAAGAAGCCGGCAGCATGAATGGTTCTGTCGGTCTGATCGCGTTCCTTGGAAAATGTACCATTCAAGATTTTGGTCTTAATAGTGGCCAAGTCTACGCGGCCGCTTGCGGTAATGTTGGTAGTGCGTCGTCCTTTGGTTGTGTTCTTGAAAATACAGCGGAGACGGCACCCACCTTTACCCGTGTATGGTCCGGCGCACAGATCATATGTGCAGCAAACGGTATTTTGAATGCATTGGCGGGTAACTACCTTAATCTAGTCACCACGGTAAAAGTGAACGGCTTTGTTTTTGACGGTTCGATGACGAAGGCAAAAACCGGCAGAAATGTAGGCTTTGGTGTTTACGGTGGACCCAGATTGGCGCCTTCCACCGATAGTGAATATCACAATATCATTACGAATCCGACCGAAAAGGATGGGAAAGACGGAGAGGTTCCTATCAGCAC
>CALGEL010000051.1 GCA_937881855.1 uncultured Clostridia bacterium
GGTACTTACACCGGTTATGCACTGACTCCCGCCGTTTCTGTAAACGGTTTGACAAGCAGTGATTTTACAGTAGAATATTACAACAATATTAATGCAGGTGACGGCGCGTATGTCGTAATTAAGCCCGTAGAAGGCGGTAACTATACTTTCGCTCCGGTAACCAAGAACTTTACAATTAATAAAGCGATCATCACAATTACAGCAAAGAATTATCAGATCAAGGTTGGAGAGTCTGCTCCTGTTCTTGACGGAACTTCTTACAGTGTATCCGGCCTCTTGGGTGCGGACACTCTCATCACGAAGCCTACCCTTGCTTATAATTCTACTCCCGATACCAGCAAAACTGGTACCTACAGCATTGTTGTTTCCGGTGCTACTGCATCCGAAAACTACAAAATTAGTTATGTCAACGGTTCTCTGGTGATTGTTGAGGCCGATCAGCCGATCATTAATTGGTACACACTGAAATTTGAAACCAATGGTGGTACTGCTGTTCCTTCGGTACGAGTGAAGGAAAATACTGTGGTAACTCTCAGTGATTATGAAACCAGCAAGAATGGTTATCAGTTTGCTGGTTGGTATATTGACAAGGCACTGACACAAACCTTCCCATTTGTAACAATTAACTCCGATATGACCGTATATGCAAAGTGGGTAGCCCTTGAATGTAAGGGAGATAGCGATTGTGTCGGCAACACATTTACCGATTTCGATCACACGGAATGGTATCACCAGGGTATTGATTTTGTCATTAATAATAACCTGATGGTGGGCATGGACAACAATAAGTTCGAGCCCCACACAATTTCTTCTCGTGCAATGGCGTTGACCGTTCTCTACCGTTTGGAAGGCAAACCTGCTGTTTCCATTGAAAATCCCTTTGTTGATGTTGAAAACGGTCAATGGTATACTGATGCCATTGTTTGGGCTGCATCTAAAGGGATTGTAAACGGCTACGGTGATGGCAGATTCGGTACCAATGACGATATGACTCGTGAACAGATGGCAAAGATCATGTATAACTATGCTAAGTATAAGGGCTATGATATCTCTACACGGGCATCTCTTGCTTCCTTTACCGATGCTGATAAGATCAATCCTTGGGCAGTCGAAGAAATGAAGTGGGCAGTTTCTGTCGGATTGATTAAGGGCATAAGCACAACAGAACTTGCACCTCAGGGCAATGCGGAGCGTTGCCAGCTTGCAACTGTTCTGATGCGTTTCTGCAATTTGTTTGTTAAATAAGAATAAACTTAAAAAGAAGGAGACCTCGGTCTCCTTCTTTTTGTTTGCTTACCGTAGAGGGCAAAATTTGCAAAGCAGAAATAAAGAAAAATCCTCTGAAGCCGATGGCTCCAAAGGAAAGGTGGGGCATGTGTTTATAGCCAACCTTAAACGCGAGGTTGAAACCAAAAAAGAAGAACCTCAACACGCGAGAAAGCGTGTCGAGGCTCTCGACTGGTCGGAGTGGCGAGACTCGAACTCGCGGCCCCCGCATCCCAAATGCGGTACCCTACCAACTGGGCCACACCCCGTTTTTAGTTGCTTGATTATTATAACAAATGGCGGTGGCTTTGTCAATTAAAAAAGCGGTGTGTTTTGACATGCCGGGGAGACTGATCAAAAATGTTTCCGAATTCGTCAAACCGTTCTCGTCGGCGTACATAGGTACGGTAGAGAGCGGTTTGGCGGATAGCAGAAAAAATCAAATTAAATTCCGCATTTCTATGCGGAATTTTTCCTTATAAAAGAACATAGAGAAAGAGTATAAACTCCTTCTCTATGAAAATCTTTATAAATTGGTTTCAACCGCTTTTATATGTTTTATTTTCTGCGGTCGGGGACTTTTTTGACAGTCGATCAGCGGATGCCGTATTGCTCGATGATATAGTCCATATCTTTATCACCGCGGCCGGAAAGGCAGATCAGGATGGAGCCTTTGCCCATTTTCTCTGCCAGCTTGATGCCGTAGGCAACGGCGTGGGAACTTTCGATGGCGGGGATGATGCCTTCCATTCTGGAAAGGCGGAAGAAGGCATCGATGGTTTCTTCGTCGTTGATGACATCGTATTTGACTCTGCCGAGATCCCGCAGGAAGGCGTGTTCGGGGCCGGAGGAGGGATAATCCAGACCGGATGCGACAGAATAGACCGGCGCGGGATCACCGTTCTCATCCTTCAACATAATGCTGTTGAACCCATGCATAACACCTTCGGTGCCATATTGCAGGCTGGCGGCGTGGTCACCCAGCTTGGTGCCGCGACCCAGCGGCTCGATACCGTAGATATCCACTGCATCGTTCAAAAATCCGGCAAAGAAACCGGCGGAATTAGAACCACCGCCCACGCAGGCGACGATGGCATCAGGCAGTTCACCGGTCATTTCGGTAAACTGTTCTCTTGCTTCGATGCCGACAACGCTTTGGAAATCTCTTACCATCATGGGGAAGGGATGGGGGCCGACCACCGAGCCGATGCAATAGATGCTGTTCTCATAATCTTTGGCATAGGCCTCAAAGGCGGCATCGACTGCTTCCTTCAAGGTGGCAAGGCCGTGGGTAACTTCCACAACGTTGGCGCCCAAAATCTTCATTCTTGCCACATTAGGCGCTTGTTTTTTAATATCCACCGAGCCCATATAGATATCACATTCCAAGCCGAAATAGGCGGCGGCGGTTGCCAGCGCAACACCATGCTGACCGGCGCCGGTTTCGGCGATCAGCTTTTTCTTGCCCATATATTTTGCCAGCAGCGCTTCACCCATACAATGGTTGAGCTTATGAGCGCCGGTATGGTTGAGATCCTCCCGCTTGACATAGAGCTGAACTCCGTTGCCAATACTATTGGAAAGGCGTTCCAAATGGGTGATGGGGGTAGGGCGGCCTTGAAATTCTTTGCGAATGCGGCGCAGCTCATTGATGAACTTTCGAGATTTACAGATGGTGAAATATGCATCGTTGATCTCTGCCATCGCCTTTTTCAGATCGTCGTTGACATAAACACCGCCGTAGGGGCCGAAATATCCGTCCTTATTGGGATAGTTTTTAAAATAAGTGTCAAAATCAATTCCGTTAAATTTCATTGTGGTTTTCCTCCAATAATTATATATGTTGATTTTGTTTCAAAATAAAAAGCCCCATACTCTCCGAATAGAGAGTATGGGACAGAAATAACAAAATTCTGCGGTGCCACCCATATTGATGAAAAAATCATCCGCTCAATGCCATACGATCATATGGCTCATACGATAACGGGTATGCCCCGTCGGCATCTACTTGCGCTTTTGCGCGTTGGCGCCGCCCTCATAAGCCCATTGGGAGATTGTTCCGCTATCGCCATCCCAGCATCGGCGACTCTCTGCAAGCTTTCCGAATCTCTTACTTACTCTTACTCATCGGTTTATTAAACTTAATATATCATATGAAACAAACCCTTGTCAAGCCTTTTCAGGAAAGAAGGGTATTTTCGGGGGTGATGGCATTGCCCGATTCCACCCCTGCAAAATAAGCATCAAAAATATCTCTTGCCACCGAGCCGACATAGTTGCCATGGGCTCCGTGTTCCACCACAACGCAGACCGCGATCTGGGGATCTTCATAGGGCGCAAAGGCGACGAAAACACCGTTGGCAGTTCCTTTGGGAACCGATGCGGTACCGGTCTTGGCGCCGGCGGTTATTTCATAGGAATAACCGAACACACCCGCCGCGGTACCGGTGGTGGCGCATTCCAACATGCCTTGCATAATGGCGTGGTAGTTTTCATCCTTCATTTTGAGGTTATCTTTCACCTTGATTTGCTCTTCTTGCAGGCAAAGACCGCTGGTGGGGTCATAAACCCCTTTGACCAAATGGGTCTTATAGCGGGTTCCGCCGTTGACAATGGTGGCAACATAGTTTGCCAGCTGCAACGGAGTGAACAGGTTATCCGATTGGCCGATGGCGGCTTGCAGGGTATCGCCGGCGTACCAAACATCATCCTTTTGCGCGCGGTAGTCCGGCCCTGCAAGAACGCCCTTGGCTTCTCCGATCTCCACACCGGTCTTGACACCTAAACCTAATTTACGGCAATAACTGTTCAGCACCGAGATGCCCATACGGTCGGCGGCTTCATAGAAATAATAGTTGCAGGAATTTTTCAGCGCGGCTACGATATCTTGATCGCCATGGCCGCGACCATAATCGGTATAGACCCAGCAGCGAGGGGAATAGCTGGGCGCATATTTGGTATAGATACCGATATCGCGGATATATTCCCGAATACCCACTTTCTTTTCTTCCAAGGCGGCAATGCCGGTCGCCATCTTAAAGGTGGAGCCGGGCGCATAGGTGCCTTGGAAAGCGCGGTTGAATAGGGGGAGTTTTTTATCGGATGCCAGCTCGGCATAATTATTTTCATATTGATCTTGGGTATAGGTAGGGTAGGTGGCGGATGCCAAAATCGCACCGCTATGGATATCGATCGCCACCACCGCGCCGGAATCGGCGTCTTCGCCGTCCCGCCCCGGTTCATAGGCGCGGCGGGCAATGGTTTCGATACATTCTTTCAAGGACTCCTGCGCCACCTTTTGCAGTTTGCTATCGATGGTCAGCACCACATTGTTGCCGCTCTTGGCTTCGTCCAGAACAGTGACATTCAGCACCTTTCCGTCGGCATCCCGCTCGATGACGCGGGTTCCGTCGCTGCCTTTGAGCTGATCTTCCATCGCTTTTTCGATACCGCTTTTGCCGATGGTATCGTTCATTTTATAGCCTTTGGCGGCAAGGTCTTGATACTCTTCCGCCCAGATATTATCCACATAGCCCAAAAGATGGGGCGCAATGGAGGGATCGGTATAATAGCGGATGGGCTTGGTATCGATGTCCACGCCCGGAAAATCCTCCGAGAGTTGCTTAATGGTTGCCACCAGATCCACATTCACATCCGAGGCAAATTCATAAGGATTAGAGAGATTGAAGGTGGTTTGGGTCATTTCATAGCGCACCCCTGCAATCTTTCGCTGTTGGTCGGGAGTGAATTTTTGCAGATCGTATTTTTCGATCAGCCCTTCCATTGCTTGCGGGGCGGTCAACGCTTCTTTCGCCTTCAAGGCTTTCCAAAGGGTTTGGATGGTTTTATCGTTGAGATCCTCCACGGTGTATCCATAGGGGGCATTTTTGGATAAGGGAAGATGGTCGTTATAAGAGCAGTTATGCTCTTCCATCAGCTCGATCAGAGCAAGAATAATATCATTCTGCCGATCTTCGGGGAGCAGAGCGCGGGTAAATTTAATGCAGTAGCCGGTGGTGTTGGTCACCAGGCTGACACCGTTGCAATCATAGATACTGCCGCGGGAGGCGGTGATATTTTCGGTGGAATAAATCTTTTGTTTGGATTGCTGCTTATATTCATCCCCGTTGACCAGTTGCAGGCGAATGAGCGCAATCACATAGCAAAAGAAGACGGCGACCACCGTTGCAATCGCAACGATGAAACGAACCTTTCCGTTTTTAAAGGTCATTCCAACTCCTCCTTTGCGCGAAATTTCAGGTCAAATCGCCAAAGGATCCAATAAATGGGGAGGGCGAAAAGGCCGGTAAAGAAAAAGGTGGGTAAAATCTGATGGATCATGGCAGAGCCCAAAGGCAGCCGCTCGAAGAGAAGCAGATGGGAAAGGTAGGCGAAAATCTGCTGCAAAAAGGTGACCGCCAGCGCCGCAAAGAGATAGACGACGAATTTTCGCTGAAATACGGTCTCCAACAGCACCCCTAAAATATAGCCGGAAAACATAAACAAAATGGCATCGCTGCCCACCAAGGTGCTGGTGGTCAGCTGGGAGAGCAGCCCTGCGATCAGCCCGAACCAAGCGGCATACGCGGGGGATTCAAAAAAGGCAACCCCCACCGCCAAGAGAAGCAAAAGAGAAGGCGCACACCCTAAAAAGCGCACGCCAAAAGCCGGTACGCTCTGCAAAACAAAGCATACCAGCGTAAAAAGGACATATAAAATTAGTTTCCAATGACTTCTCGGTCTGCTAAACATCAGTTTTCACTTTCAAAATTGGTAATTACAAAAACAGTATGGATTCGATCCACATCGACCGCAGGCTCCAAAACGGCATATTGGGAGATTCCGTGGCTTTCGGTACGCAACTCCCGCACCCGCCCCAAAAGGATCCCTTTGGGGAAGATGCCGCCCACACCGCTGGTCTCAACAGCGTCGCCGCTTTGCAGCACCACGCCGGTATTGAGATATGCCAGCTTTGCCAGCCCTTCTTCCGATAGTTCATATTCCCAATCCAGCACCCCGACATCGCGGGTGCGGGTGACGACCGCGCCGATCTCGCAGGCGGAGTCTAAAATGGTGGTGACCTTGCTCCAGGTCAGCCCCAATTCGCTGATGTACCCCACAACGCCGTCGGCAGTCATCACCAGATCCTTCAATGCCAGCCCATCGGCTGAGCCCTGGCTGAGAGTGAGCGTGTGGGAATAGCCGTTTTGATCGCTGCCCACCACCGCGCAGGCGGCAAACTGAAAGTCGGCATGTTTTTCGGCGATGCCCAGCATCGCTTTAAGGCTTTGGTTTTCAAGCGCATACCCTTCGGCATCGCGGATCAATTGGCCGGTCTTGGCAAGCTCGCTTTTGAGCTTGGCATTTTCCTGCGCCAATTCGTCGTATTCGGTATATGCCTGCACCAGATTGCCACCGTATTTCACCACTGTCGAGCAAAAGCTTTGGATCGGGGTAATCAAAGAGCCGGCTATGTTTTCCAAAAAGGAAAGATGGCCGTCATCCGATACATCCAGCGCCATCATCCCCAAAAGCAAGGCGGCGACAACGCAGATGGCAATGAAGGTGCGGGATTTGAAAAACCCGCCCATCAGCGGGCAAGCGCTGCCCAAAGGGCAGGATTTTCAAGACTTTTGCCGGTGCCCAACGCCACGCAATCCAAAGGATCTTCGGCGATATAAACAGGCATTCCGGTCACTTTATTGATCAGTTTATCCAAGCCGCGCAGCATAGCACCGCCGCCGGTCAGGGTAATTCCGTGGTCGATAATATCGGCGGCCAGCTCGGGCGGGGTATCCTCCAAGGTCTGGCGGATGGCATCGATCACCACCTGCACCGATTCGCTCAACGCTTCGCGGATATGCGCGGCGCTGATGTCCACATTCTTGGGCAGGCCGGAGATCAGGTCTCTGCCCCGCACACTCATTGTCCCTTCATTATCGTAAGGGTGGGCGGAGCCGATCTCAAATTTGATCTCTTCTGCGGTGCGTTCACCGATCAGAAGGTTGAAATGCTTTTTGACATAGGCGACAATGGCGGCATCAAAGGAATCGCCCGCCACCCGTACCGAGCGGGAGGAGACGATGCCGCCCAAAGAAATGACAGCCACTTCGGTGGTGCCGCCGCCGATGTCCACCACCATACTGCCGGTGGGTTCGCCGACCGGCAACCCTGCGCCGATGGCAGCCGCCAACGGCTCTTCGATGATCCGAACATCCTTGGCACCGGTCTCCAAGGCGGCATTCTCCACCGCCCGATGCTCCACATCGGTGACACCGTAGGGGATGCAGATCAAAATACGCTTTTTGGTAAAGGCATTCTTGCCCATCGTCTTTTTCAAAAAGAACCGCAGCATCGCAGAGCCACACTCGAAATCGGCGATCACGCCTTCTTTCAGGGGGCGGACGGCGCGGATGCTGTCGGGGGTACGGCCGATCATTTCTTTGGCCTCCTGACCCACCGCCACAACGCGATTGGCGACGGTATCGATGGCGACCACGCTGGGCTCCCGCAGAATGATCCCTTTACCGCTGCGATAGACAATGGTATTAGCGGTACCGAGATCAATGCCGATATCGGTATATTTGGAAAAACGAGGGAATTTGATTTTTTTGCTGAACTCGAACATAATGTTTTCCTTTCAAAACTCCTTGATAATCTTTTGAAACAATTCGGTGGGGAACCCCACAATGTTATTAAAACTTCCTTTAATTTCGGATACAAAGTCGGTCTCTTGAATACCATAGCTACCCGCCTTATCCATCGGGGAACCGCTTTGCACATAGGCATCGATCTCCTGCTCCGAAAGGGCGCGGAAGGTGACAAACGAACAATCGGTAAATACCCGCTCCTTTTCGCCATAGCGAAGGTATACACCGGTATAGACCTGATGGGTATTTCCGCTGAGCAAACGAAGCATTTTCTTGGCATCGGCGGCATCGGCGGGCTTGCCCAAAATGGCGCCGTTGAAAGCGACCACCGTATCGGCGGCTACCAATAGAACTTCTTCCGATGCGCAGACCGACCGCCCCTTCCCTTGGGCAAGGGCGGCAACCAACTGCGCAGGGTCTTGCGCGCGGATCTGCCCTTCATCGAAGGAAGGCTCGGCGACGGTAATCTCATAACCCAGCTCCCCCAGCAATTTTTTGCGGCGGGGCGAGGCGGAAGCTAAAAGGATTTTCATGAATGAAATCCGATCTGACCCATCTCATATTGGGCGAGTTGTTGGCGCAGCATTTCATTTTCCAGCTGCAACTTGCGTTGAGCGTCGGTGCTGGCTTCCAGCTGCATCAGATAATCCCGCATCTCTTCCCGCAGGCGGGCGCAAGATGCTTTATTTTTTTCATTTTCATCGCAAAGATCCAGGCAACTCAAAATGGCGGCAAGCCCGAAATTCAATTTTCCGTTGCCGCTCAGAAGGGTGCGGATCTTGGTATCCACAGTGTTGGCAAGGCGCAGAGTATATTCCCGCTCTTCCTCGGTGGAAACAATAAATTCATGCCCTGCGATGGAGATGCTGATTTTATTCTTGCCCATAATATCCTCCTATATTTGCATTGAATAATATCTTACTCATTTATTATACTTTAACTAAATAGATATTTCAAGATAATATTTGACATCAATTGCAAAATTATATACAATATTCGTCGAGGTGAACAAGATGCAATTTTTTGAATATATGTTGGCCGCCTTCTGGCAGGTGGCGACCCTTGCGGTGATGGTGGGAGTCGGCTATGCCTGCGATAGGCTCGGATTATTTACCGAAAAAACCGCCAAAGCCTGCAATGATCTGCTTTTTTATATTATTACTCCGGCGGTCATTATCCATTCCTTTTTGAATGTGGAATTCACCAAGGAAAACGGGCTTTCTTACCTGCTGTTCTTTGGGATTATTGCCGCATTTCATATCGTCGGGATGCTGGTCACAAAGCCGCTTTTTCGCGGGGCGGGAGAGCATCGATCCATCTTCCAATATGCCGCAATGTTCGGCAATATGGGCTATATGGGTCTGCCGCTGGCAAAGGCGGTGGCGGGGGAGATCGGCGTCTTTTATTGCTCCGCCGCGGTGGTGGTCTTTAATATCTTTGCCTTTACCTATGGAATTCATTTGATGGATAAAGAAGCGGGAAAACTGCAACTGAAAAAACTGCTCATCAACCCCGGTACCATCGGAATTGCCATTGGTCTGCCGCTCTTTTTATTGAATGTCAAATTACCCGCTGTTTTTGCTACCCCCATTGCTTCGCTGGGGAGTATGAATACCCCGCTGGCAATGCTGATGTTCGGCACCTATCTTGCCAATACCGATCTGCCGGGAATGTTCCGTCAAAAAGAGAACTATACAGTGGCATTGATCAAATTGGTGACGCTGCCGCTTTTTGCTATTCTCTTGCTCCGCTTGTGCGGTGTGCAGGGGCCGATGCTGGTGACCGCCGCAGTTTGCTGCGGTGCGCCCACCGCGAATAATACCGCCATGTTTGCCGCCAAATACGGCAGAGATACGGGGGTTGCATCGAAGGTCGGCGGATTGGTAAGTATTCTGTCGATTATAACTTTATCCGCCTGCATAGCATTGGCAGATATTTTGGGATAAAAAAGAAAATCGAGGTCGATTTCGACCTCGGTTTTTGCTTTATAATACGCCGCGGTAGTATAGACCGCGGGTGTAGTCGGCGGGGGGTTCGCCGCCCTTTTCGTAGGCATCGATGATGCGGGTGATCTCTTGGGGGGATTCTTCGGTGAAAAGCAGGCGACCGAAGGCAATCTCGGTCTCTTTCCATTCGCGGTTGCGGTCCGCCAAAAAGAGCGGGGTGGCATTGAACAGAACATTGCCGCAATCATACCCGCAGACGATGGGGAAGGTGCGACCGGTGCGGTCGGTCAGGGTGCCTCCCTTTTTATTTTTGCAACCGCCGATATTTTTTAAGATACAATTTTCAGTCTCCATCAGCGGCAGGCGACCGTATACGATGATACCGGAGGGTATCGGCTTGGGCAGGCGGCGGATTTGTTGCAAGGTCAGTTCATAGGAAAGGGTCAGGTCGGCAAGCCCCTGCTCTTGCAGGGTGCAGAGCGCTTGGGAATTGGCGGCATTGAAGGCAAAGTCGCCGTGGGGGATCATGCCGGCTTCTATGATGGGTTGGATCTGCCCCAAATTACGGCAGAGAATATGGCGGAAACCAAGATCAGATAGGCGTTTGAGCGCCTTTTTCAGATCTTGCTCGTGGATCATTGCAGGCAGGAAAACACCTGCCCGATCATCCTTGGCAAAGGGCGCCAGACGATCGATATCGGTCAGGTTCAGCCAATAGCGGTTCAAGCGGGGATCAGGGTTGCCTTTCAGCAGGTCCACCGATTGGAACCAACCTTCCAAAGCGGGCTTTTTAGGCGGCTCTTGGCTGATTTCCAAGGCGGGAATTTGCTCCAAAAACGGATGGGGCTTGGGCAGAAAATGCTGCTCCACCATCGCAATCGCTTCTCTCCGCAATGCATTGAATGCGGCGGCGGGATAGAAGAGATCGTGCCGCACCAGAGCGGTACATTCTTGAAGCTCAAAGGGGGTGCCGCCCAGCTTGGAAAGGGAGCGGACGGCATCTTCTTCGGTCACTTCTTTTTTGAGCGCGGGCGCAGGGGGTTCGCCGAGAATTTCGGCTTTAAAATCTTCGCATTGAACGGTCAATTTGCAAAGGTCTTCCCGCATAAAAAGGCGGAAGGAAAGTTTGCGTTTTTTGGGCTCATAGCTCTCTTCCAACGTTTTGGAAACTTCTTTGACCGCTTGCTTATAATCTTCATAGGCGGTCTTGGTCTTGACCCCGAACATTTGGGGTCCTTTTTGGTCCAAAAGGTAGCCTTGGGTGAAGCCTTCGCGGGAGAAAATATGGGCCAAACGCTCCAAATCTTCGGCGGTGGGGCGGGTCCCGTCCAGCGCCTTGCGGTAGGCGGCGGTGACACTGCCCACATATTCGGGCGACTTTAATCGCCCTTCAATTTTCAGGGAAGTTACCCCTGCTTTTTTCAGTTCATCTAAATATTCCAGAGCGCAAAGGTCTTTAAGGCTCAAAGGATAGCGGTTTTGCTCATAGGGCAGGCGGCAGGGTTGGGCGCAAAGACCGCGGTTGCCGCTTTTTTGACCCACCACCGCCGAAAAATAGCAGTTGCCGCTGTAACACATGCAAAGGGCACCGTGGGCAAAAACTTCGATCTCCATCGATGTATTTCGGCAAATTTCGGCAATTTCCCCAAGGGAAAGTTCCCGCGCCAAAACCACCCGCCGAAAGCCCAATTCTTGCAGGGCTTTTACCCCGCTGAGAGAATGGATATTCATCTGGGTGGAGGCGTGCAGCGGCAGGGTGGGGCAGACAGCCCGCAAAATGCGAGCCACACCCAAATCCGAAACGATGGCGGCATCGGCGCCGGCATCGGCAATCTCCTTGGCCAGCCGCAGCAGGTCGGGCAGTTCTTCTTGCTTGGTCATGGTATTGACGGTGACATAAACCTTGACTTTTCTCAAACGGCAAAAGGCGCAAAGCTCCTTCAATTCTTCCCCCGAAAAACCTTTGGCGGCGCGGCGGGCATTAAGGATGCTGCCGCCCACATAAATGGCATCGGCACCGTTATGAACCGCGCTGCGCGCGGCGGCGAAATCACCGGCAGGGGCTAAAATCTCCATCGCTTGCTCCTTTCAAAATAGTTTATCTTATTATACATAAAATGAAAGAATATTTCAACCGCAACTTGACGAACGATAAAAAAAAGAGTAAAATAAAATTGAATTATTATGTTATGGAGAAAAACGCATGAATCGATTTGCTATGTTTTTTCGTAAATATTGGCATAAGATCCTGACCTTCTGCATCGGGCTGGCCTTTTTGAGCTTTTGCGGTGTATTGGTCTGGATGGGTGCCGATCGGCTCTACCACGTATTCAAGCCTGAAAACATTTATGAAAAGGGCGTGGATCCCGATCTGATCTGGGAAGGCGCGGCATTTGATGAGCTGCGTGCTTCGGGCTTGGAGCAAGGAAGCAAGGAATATTATGAAGAGTTTATTTCCAATTTCGTCAAGCAGGATTTCCCCGGCTTTACCGATCCTTTGGAGCTGAATACCGATTATTTCGTTTCTTATGGCATTTGGCAGGCGATCAAGGTCAACGGGCAGGGTGTCTACGCCACCGACGAGAAGGGAATTATCCGTATCCCCAAAGCCGATGTGGAAAAATACGCGCGGTATAATTTCAATTATTTAGGTGATATTAAGCATCATACGGTGGAGACCGGCGGCGGATTTGAATATGAATCCCTTTCCGGCTGCTATAAGGTCAGCTCTGCGATGGGCAATACGTTCCTTGTGCCCAATGTTTTGGATGTTCGGGAAGAGCAGGATACCGGCTTGGTCACGCTATTGGTGGACCTTTATTATAACGACGGTCTGACTTCGGAAGATATTACTCAGGATGCTTCCAAATTTGCCAAGCGGATCTCCATCACCATGCAGAAGATGGAAGAAAATCTGACCATCAATGATACAGAAACTGCGGTGACTAACTATTTGTATACATCCTGTTCTTTGGTGGATGAAACGGTTTCGGGCGATAAAATTGCCCCCGATGCCACTGCCAATGATTTTAAAGACTAACAAAGGAGCCAGGGCTGCTGCGGTAAGCAGTAGCCCTGATTTAATTTATGGAAGAACATTTCAGCTCGGCATATCGGTCCTTTCGGCTGAGTGCCTATCGCAATAAATATGAAAAAGCGTTGCTGTTCGGCGGCAAGAGCTTTACCTTTGGCGCCCTTTTGGTGCGGGCGGAATATGCCTATAATACCTTTTTGCAGATGGGGGTGGAAGAAGGGGATCGCGTGGCCTTATGGTTGCCCGACTGCCCCGACCTTTTGGCTTCTTTTTATGGGCTTTCCCGCATGGGGGCGGTGGGGGTTTTGATCCACCCGGCATCTTCTCCCCGCGAAGCGCAGAAGCAGATGGAAAAAGCGGGCGCGGATATTCTTTTGACGACAGCGGGGAGATACGAACTCTACCGTAAATTGATCGGCGAACTGCCCCAAAGCAATCTGATTTTATGCCGTCCCGAACTTGATATGAAGGGCAAGGCGCGCAGAGACTATTTGGAGCAAGAGTGGAGCAACGACATTGAAGATCGGGCGGTGCTGGATCGGATGATGGCGGAGAACCGTTACAGTGCGCTGGAAACACCGAAAGGAGATCCGGTGCAGTTGGCGGTGATGCTCTTTGGGACCAGCAGTTTCATTGAAGCATATCCCATCTCCTATCAAGGGGAAGAACTGGATGAAAAGGCTGATCAATTCTGGAAAAATAAAAAGGCGGTCAAGACCGTCTATGTGGAAAATTCCTTTGCCACCGAAGGCGGTTTTTTGGCGGTCCATAGCGCGCTGGCGGCGGGGAAAACGGTGGTTTGGTGCGATGGCTCGATGGAGCAGATGCGCAAGTTTAAGCCGGATTTTTTAGTCGCCACCGAAGAATTCTTTTGGGCGTTTCGCCAGCAAAAATCTCCTTGGAAGATGAAATGGACTAACCTGATGGGCGGGGTTCAGATCGGCAAGGAGCCGACCGAATTGATGCAAAAATTTGCCACGCGTACAATGGCTGAATGCGGCGGGCAGGGGAATTTAGAAGCCTGCCCTGTGCCGTTGAAGGTGCAAGAGCAAAATCTCACCTATGTGGGTGATTTCGGGGTGCGGCTTTCGGATATGGAGCAGGAACTTGCAAAGCTTACGTCGATTGCCGCTTGCCAAGTGATTGCAGAAGAAGGCAAACTGCGGTTGCGGTTGGTCCCCGCCGGAAAAGAGCCCGTCGGGAAAATGGGCAAAAGCATCGCCCTATGCTGTCGGCGGGAGATGAACCCGCGGCATCTGCCGAAAAAGGTGGAATTTTGCGCCAAAATTTGACTTTTTTGTCTGTGAAATATAAAAAATACTTTACATCATATTACAATTTATGATATACTTCTATTATTATTTAGGAGAGGACCGTTGAAATGGGAACTGTCATCAGCATTGTTTCCGGCAAGGGCGGTGTGGGGAAGACCACCTTATGCGCCAATTTAGCGTTTACTTTGGCGCTCGAAGGTCATTCCGTTATCGCGCTGGACGGAGATATGGGGCTGAAAAATCTTGATATCCTGCTGGGTCTGGAAAGCAAGGCTTCCTTTGATCTGCTGGATATTTTGGAAGAGCGTTGCCCCATTGGTCAGGCTGTCGTTGTCCACGATACCTTACCCAATCTGCATATGATCTCCGGCTCGGAGGATTATACCGCCTCGGTGGATAAGCGTGCAATGCGTCGGCTTTGCCGCTGGTTGGCGGATCATTATGAATATGTCTTGATCGATGCTCCCGCAGGGGTGGGCGAAGGATTTCGCAATGCGGTGTTTTGCGCCCAGCGGTGCATCGTTGTATCCACACCGGATCTGACTTCGGTGCGGGATGCGGGGCGGACCGCTTCAATTATCGCGGGAATGTGTTCCATTCCATGCGAATTGGTCATCAATAAAGTGCGAAAGCAGATGATGAAAAAAGGATATATGCGGAATGTGGATCAGGTGATGGATTCAGTGTCCTTGCCGCTTTTGGGACTGGTTCCCCATGATGATGAAGTGGTCATCTCTGCCAATCGCGGGATGATCTTGCCGCAGACCAAGTCCAATACCGCGTCTGCATTTAAGAATATTGCCCGTCGGCTGCAAGGTGAAGATGTGCGGCTGGCAGGTTTTTGGAGAAAATAAAGAACAGAGTCTTTGTGTCAGGAGAAAAAGAGAATGAACATTGCGTTGATTGCTCATGAAAAGAAAAAAGAGTTGATGGTGCAGTTTTGCATTGCGTATGCCGGTATTTTGGCAAAACATAATATTTGCGCCACCGCCACCACCGGAAATTTAATCTCGGAGGCGACCGGGCTGAATATCAATAAAGTTTTGAGCGGGCCCCATGGCGGAGAAGATCAAATCGCCGCAAGAATTTCATACGACGAGATCGATGTTCTGCTCTTTTTCCGCGATCCTCTGACCCCCACCACACGGGAGCGGGAAGAACTCAATATCCTGCGTCTTTGCGATGTCCATAATGTCCCTGTGGCGACCAATATTGCCACCGCCGAGGTGGTCATTATGGCGTTGCAACGCGGCGATCTGGATTGGCGCGAGATCCGCAAGGATTAAATTTATTGAAAATATCCCTGCTCTCCCATCGGGTGAGCGGGGATTTCGACTGTTAATAACTCTTGTTTAGACGAAGGAGAAACGAAAAAAATGGCTCAAATTACTGCCCCGAAGGGCACGCAAGATATTTTACCGAAGGAATCCGGCCGCTGGCAAAAGGCAGAATCCATCATCCGAGAGCTTTGCGCCCAGTATGGGTTTAAAGAGATCCGCACCCCGGTCTTCGAGCATACCGAAGTATTTGTTCGCGGGGTGGGGGAGACCACCGATGTGGTCACCAAAGAAATGTATACCTTTGAGGATAAGGGCGGCCGCTCGGTCACTTTGCGCCCGGAGGGGACCGCGGGGATCGTTCGCTCCTTTGTGGAGAACGGTTTGTTCAACGAAGCGTTACCCACCAAACTTTATTATATGATCCAATGCTTCCGCTATGAAAAGCCCCAAAAAGGGCGGTTGCGTCAATTCCATCAATTTGGTTTGGAATTGTTTGGTGCGCCCGATCCCTTGGCGGATGCGACCATTATTTCCTTGCCCTATCGGTTGTTTAAAAAGGTGGGGTTGAGCGGAATTCATCTGGAACTCAATTCCATCGGTTGCAAGGAATGCCGCAGCAAATATCGGGAAGCGTTGATCTCTTATTTCCAAAAAGATCAGGAAAAGCTTTGTTCCACCTGCCAAGAGCGGTTGATGAAGAACCCCATGCGGATCTTGGATTGCAAGAGCGCCATCTGCCAAGGCATTGCCAAGGATGCGCCGATCATCACCGATTATCTCTGCGAAGATTGCAGCAACCATTTTGAAGCGGTGAAGGAATATCTTTCGCTGATGAATATCGAATATCATGTCAATCCCCGCATTGTGCGTGGCTTGGATTACTATAACAGAACCGTTTTCGAGTTTGTCTCCGATCAGATCGGTGCGCAGGGGACTGTCTGCGGTGGCGGGCGGTACGACGGAATGACCGAGCAATTCGGCGGCGGCAACCATTCGGGCATCGGCTTTGCGATGGGAATGGAACGGTTTATGCTGGTATTGGAGCAGGCGGGGATCACCTTGGAAGAAGAGCGCGGCTGCGATCTTTTCATCATCCCGCTGGGCGATCGCGCCTGCAAATATGCGGTAGGGCTGACCGATCGGCTATTGAACGAAGGCGGCAAGGTGCAATATGACCTGCTGCGGCGTTCGGTCAAGGCGCAGATGAAATATGCCGATAAAATCGGTGCCGCCTGCACCATGGTGGTGGGCGACAGCGAATTGGATGAAGGCATCGCAACGATGAAGAATATGAAAAACGGCGAGCAAAAGCAGATCGTTTTGAAGGATCTGGATGTTGCCTTTTTGGAGGAATTTAGCAAATGAGAAGAACAAATTATTGCGGAGAGATCGTAGCCGAGCAGATCGGCGCAAAGGTAACGGTCTGCGGTTGGGTGCAGCGCCAAAGAGATCTGGGCGGTCTGATCTTTATCGATTTGAGAGATCGCACCGGCTTGGTGCAGTTGCAGTTTGATGAGTCGGTGAATAAAGAAGCCTTCGATGTGGCCTTCACCGTCCGCGGCGAATATGTTTTGGAAGTGACCGGCACTGTCGCCAAGCGTGGCGGCGCGGTCAATGAGAACTTAAAGACCGGCGCTTTGGAGATCCTTGCCGATACCATCAAGATTTTGAATAAGGCAAAGACCCCGCCCTTTGAAATTGTGGAGAATAGCAACGTCAATGAAGAATTGCGGTTGAAATACCGCTATCTGGACCTGCGTCGCCCCGATTTGCAGGGCAATATCCTGATGCGCCACCGCATTACCAAGATCACGCGGGACTATTTCGATGAGAACGGCTTTATCGAGATCGAAACCCCGATGCTGATGAAATCCACCCCCGAGGGTGCGCGGGACTATCTGGTGCCCAGCCGCATCCATCCCGGCTGCTTCTATGCCTTGCCCCAATCCCCCCAGATTTATAAGCAGATCTCGATGGTGGCAGGCTTTGACCGCTATATGCAGATCGCTCGCTGCTTCCGCGATGAAGACTTGCGCGCCGATCGTCAGCCGGAATTTACCCAGATCGACTTGGAGATGTCTTTCGTCGAGATGGAAGATGTCCTTGCCATTGGCGAAGGCTTTATGCAAAGAGTGTTCCGCGAAGCCTTGGGCGAAGAGATTACCTTGCCCCTGCCGCGCTTGACCTATAAAGAAGCGATGGAGCGGTTCGGCTCCGATAAGCCCGATACCCGCTTTGGTATGGAGCTGTTTGATATCAGCGACATTGTGAAGGATAGCGGATTTTCTGTATTCAGCGGTGCGGTTGCCGCCGGCGGTAGTGTGCGCGGTATCACTGCGCAGGGCGCCGCTTCGACCCTCACCCGCAAAGAAATTGACAAACTCACCGAGCATGCCCGCGGCATTGGCGCCAAAGGCTTGGCATTTATCCGCTGGATGCCCGAAGGCATCAACTGCTCCTTCGGTAAATTTATGACCGAAGAAGAAATGAAGGCCATTTTAGAGCGCGCAGGCGCCAAGGAAGGGGATGTGGTCCTCTTCGTCGCCGATGCCAAGAACAGCATCGTTCTCGGAACCTTGGGCGCATTGCGTTTGATGGTTGCCGATAAGTTGGGAATTGAGCGCAAGGGCTATCAACTGCTCTGGATCACCGAATTCCCCTTCTTCGATTGGGATGAGGATAATCAGTGCTGGGTGGCAATGCACCATCCCTTCACCTCGCCTTTGGATGAATGCTTAGATTATTTGGAGACCGATAAATCCAAGGTCCGCGCCAAAGCTTATGACTTGGTCTTAAACGGTGTGGAACTTGCCAGTGGCTCCATTCGGATCACCGACCCCGCATTGCAGGCAAGAATGTTTGATATGCTGGGTCTTTCGGAAGAAGAAGCTCATTTGAAGTTTGGCTTCCTGCTGGATGCTTTCCAATATGGCGCACCGCCCCATGGCGGTATGGGCTTGGGTCTGGACCGCTTGGTGATGCAGATGCTCAACCTTAAAAACCTGCGGGATGTTGTTCCCTTCCCCAAGGTGCAGAATGCTTCCGAATTGATGAGCAACTGCCCTGCCGAAGTTTCCCCCGAGCAGTTGGAAGAGCTGGGCATCGCCATTGTTCAAAAAGAAGAAAAAGACGATTAACAGTTTGTTCATCAACTTTTGATAAAATATACCCGATACTTTGTATGTTAGGAGAAAAAATATGATCGAGGTCAAAAATATCGTCAAATCCTATGGCGATAAATATGCGGTCAACGATATTTCGTTTACTGTCGAAACCGGCGAGATCGTCGGTTTCCTCGGCCCCAACGGTGCCGGTAAATCGACAACGATGAATATTCTCACCGGCTATCTTTCCGCCAATAGCGGTACTGCTTTGATCGATGGGATCGATATCTTGGAAAACCCCACCGAAGCCAAGCGGTTGATCGGCTTTTTGCCGGAGCAACCCCCGCTCTATATGGATATGACGGTTCGGGAATATCTGGAATTTGTCTATGATCTGAAAAAATGCAAGTTCCCTAAAAAGGAGCATTTGATGGAAATCTGCAATCTGATGAAGATCGAAGATGTCTATAATCGGATGATCAAAAACCTTTCCAAGGGGTATCGCCAGCGTGTTGGCTTTGCGCAGGCGCTGGTGGGCAATCCCCCCATCTTGATTTTGGACGAGCCGACTGTCGGTCTGGATCCCCGCCAGATCATTGAAATTCGCAAGCTGATCACCCGCTTGGGAAAAAAGCATACCGTCATTTTGTCCACCCATATTCTGCAAGAAGTGCAGGCGGTCTGCGATCGGATCATCGTCATCAATAAGGGTCAGCTGGTTGCCGACGGCAACGCCGAAACGCTGGCCCATAAGGAAGCGGGCAACCGCAGATTGGTGGCGCGGATCGACGGCAATAAAGCGGAAGTTAAGAAGGCGATTCGTGCGATGAGTAGCGTCCTTTCTTGTGAAGAGATGGGCGTCAAAGAGCAGGGAACGAACGACTTTTTGATTGAAAGCGAGCCCAATGTGGATATCCGCAAGATGCTGTTCCGTCTGCTCTCCGACCGCGGTTGGACCTTGATGGGGCTCAAATCGATGGATATGTCGCTGGAAGATGTCTTTGTCAGCCTGATTACCAATGAAGGAGGTGTGGAAGAATGAGCGCAGTCTGGAAACGGGAACTCAAAGCGTATTTAAAATCGCCCGTGGGTTATGTGTATCTGTTTTTGTTTTTGTTTGCAACCGGCTTTATCTTTTGCACCATCAATGTGCGCAACGGTATCTCCGATGTGCAGTATTATTTCCAAATGTGTTGCTACATATTGATCGTCGCCATCCCGCTGCTCACCATGCGGCTATACCCCGAAGAGCGAAAGAATAAGACCGATCAAATTCTCATTACCGCCCCCATCAGCATCACCAAAATGGTGCTTGGCAAATTCTTTGCCGCTTATTCCATGTTCCTGATTAGCCTGATCCCCACCTTATTCTGCGTGGGCTTTTTGTTGATCTATGGTAATTTGGAATGGGGCGTTGTCCTTGGGAACTATGTCGGATTTTTATTGATGGGCGCAGCGTATATCGCCATTGCGATGCTGATGTCCTGCGTGACCGAAAGCCCCATCATTGCTTTTATGCTGGGTCTGTTCTCGCTGCTATTCTTCGCCCTTTGCGATCTGCTTCTTTCCATCACCGATTGGGCGAT